>JAUZRH010000233.1 GCA_030950555.1 Mariprofundus sp.
CATTGCTCGTATGAGCAAGATCAATGACATTGCGCGTGAGTTCATCCTGCATACAACGTTCTACAACATGGCTGCCATGATCGCCTAGTAATTGACTCAAAGTACACTGCATTGAATCCATGATATCCAGCATCTGACTAAATCCCTGGCACTGATCAAGCCTTACGGCGCCCGCTTCATCGTAAGCAATATTATTAAGATATTTATGCATAATTTCTCCCTCGCTACATTTCAAGTCCTTCCTGTCTGATGTAACGAATGCTGCCGAGTTTATATTTTCCTGGCTATCGCATTATAGTAGTAGCATGGCGGTGTTTTTGATAAAGCTGTTGAAAAGCGACTCGCTCCGCCTGCGGCCGCCAAACATAGCGTAACACAGCTATAGTGATTCAAGTATGGATAGTCCGTTATTCGCGACTGGATCGGGAATCCACCATTGCAGCGTGTGGTTGAGAACAATGGATTCCCGCCCCAGAACCACAGTGATGCCTTTTGGGGGTGCGACTGTAGTCGTGCATCGAGTTATAGCCGCTTTACAAGAGGTATCGTTATGAGATTTAACTTTGTGCTGTGTGGATTATAAACGCCTTATTAAATTATCCGGGGTAATAGGCTTGGAGATAAAGTCATCCATTCCCGCTGCCCGGCACTCTTGGACAACCTCTTCAAGTACATTAGCTGACACGGCTATAATAGATAATCTGCTGCACTCATGCTCTTTTTCATAAAGGCGTATGCGCTGTGTTAGTTCGATACCACTTAAACCCGGCATGCTTATATCGGTCAGTAGAACGTCATAAGGGTGCTGTTGGAACATCTCCCATGCCTGTAAGCCATTTTCAGCTTCATCTACTTGCCAGCCGGGCTGCAGTTTGATTCTCTCTACTGCAATTTTGCGCGATATAACATTGTCTTCTGCCAGCAGAATATACATTTTTTTCTGTACCGGCTGCTCATCCACTGGTTGCTTCTCTTTTGTGAATTGATTAAAAACATCTGCCATATCCATACTGTTTGAGACACGCTCTTCATCCACCGCTGATAGGGGCAGTGCCACTGTGAAGGCACTACCAACACCTAGCTGACTACTGACTTCAATATGACCATACATGAGATGTACAAATTTTTGAGCAATCGTGCTACCTAGACCACTGCCCTGACGATTAGCCCCTCCATCACTCACTTGGACAAAAGGTTCAAATATTATATCTAGCTTATCGCTTGCAATGCCAATGCCCGTATCCCTTACAATGAGATTAAGGTGTCCATCCTGATAAGAGGCAATCACCTCAACCTTACCCACATTGGTAAACTTTACAGCATTACCAAGTAAATTTAACAGGACTTGCCGAATTCGCCTTTCATCACCCATGATATATTTAGGAATAGCTTGGTATTCCAAGTAGAGATTGATATTTTTATCTTTGGCTCTCATTAGAAAAGGGAGTAGTGCATCTTGTAAAAACTGAGTGAGTTCAAATGCATGCACATCAAGCTCAATTTTATCCGCCTCTACCTTGCTTAGATCGAGAATATCATCAATTAATGAACTGAGTACATGTGATGAGTGTTGAGCCAGATCCAATAGTTGACGATGTTCTGCAGTCAGCTCATGGGATGCTTTATTTAGTAAATCCTGCATACCAATAATACCATGCAAGGGGGTACGTAATTCGTGACTCATGGTGGCTAAAAAAAGACTTTTTGCAGCCGATTCCGCATTCGCCCCCTCTGTTTCATGCTTGAGTCGATCATATAGTAGTTGATTATTCAATGCCGCACCGATTCTAAAGGAGAAATCTGTGAATAGTTGCTGATTTAATGGCGTCCACTGCTTTTCCGGTTCGCACTGATGTAAGCCTAAAAACCACCGTGTACCTGGTGCTTGGGTATGCAGAGCTACAATCATCTGACTTTCGACATGATGAAGCGTTAGCCATTTAATATTTACAGGCATCTCTTTTTTTTGCCAAATCATAGGATGTTTACTTTTTTTTAGCTTTTCCATCATGCCATCAATAACACCATCAACAGCCATAAACTCACCGCTCAGAAAGGCTTTCGGGTAAGCCTCCGTTGTTACTTCATAGGGCACCCGCCAAACACCAGCTTCTTCGCGTACACAGCAGAGCCATGCCCGGCTGCAGTCTAACTGCTTAAGCACTTCGGTAAGTCCCAGATGCAGAGCATTTTCAAAAGAGGGAATCAATAGCGCCATATCTAGATTTTCTAACGATGAAAGGTAGTTGACCTGCAAGTCTACTGCATGATCTAATGTTTTTTGATGTAATATGGCACCACTGGCTAGTTCTCTCTGCCGTTCAAGCTCCATAAAAATGCTCCAGCCAGAAAGCAGAGTGAGGGTAATAAGTGCTGTGAAAATTTCATTCCTATCATGAGCCATTTGAATGAAATCGTATGAGCCCAGCATAAATAGTATCAACACCAATATAAACCAGCATATACCATAGAGAACACGCGCTCCAACCGCACTTATATGATAAATCATAACCACAAGCAGAATATAAATGACTAACTCATTTTGTAAAATCCCAAATTGGAATTCATAGATAAAGATAGCGCCAATACACACACTCAACATAGGCACTAGCAGAGAGGGTGAGAGGAAGCTTTTTTTCACCGAAATAAGTAACAGTAGACAGAGGAGAGCCGTAAAACCAGACATCAAAGCAGATGTCTGACCGCATTGGAAATATTCAATCAGTGAAATCAGCGACAATAAGAAAGTAAAAAAATAGAGCACAGAGATTGCTCGTTGCTTATCGGTAACATCATTAGCCACGGCTACTTCATTCAATTGACCTGTTTGTATATCCATACTTGCTCCCTCCGAGTTTACGACCACACGCAGCGCTTTTCTATCTATAAATGATGGTATAGCCTATTTTTCCTAGTTACGCAACTTTTCGCCTATTGATGCGAAAGTTGATACTCGGCTTATCATTGATGGTCGATGTGATATGCAGTAGGTATGAGAGCGATAGTTAAGATCAAATTGTCAATTCGGATAGCCTCCGAGGAGATTGTCGCGTTTACTGTACGTCCGGCATCTCTTAGGCAGTATAGGGAAAGAAATTAGATGGAGGATATAGAATGAGTGAAATTAATTATGGACCATTAACGCAACTAATCGGGGTTTGGAAAGGTGATAAGGGCAAGGATATTGCACCCGAACCAGATGGTTCTGAGGAAGATAACGCTTATTTTGAAACTATCACGGTGGAACCCATTGGTGATGTAAGCAATGCTGATGCACAAACATTAGCTGTTTTGCACTATTGTCAGATTGTGCAGCGTAAGCAAACGGGTGTGGTATTTCATCATCAGACGGGATATTGGAGTTGGGATGCCGCCACCGGTGTGGTTACGCACTCATTTTCGATTCCGCGTGGTGTTACGGTGGTTGCTTGTGGCAAGGCTAAAGTAGAAGCCGATTCAACGGTGATTGAGGTCGATACAACAGAAAACCCTGATTCTGGTGGTATTGCTCAATCACCCTTTATGCAAAAGAGCGCAAAAACCACTTCATTTAGTCAGACCCTCAGCATCCAGGGCGATTTGCTTAGATACCAGCAGATGATGGTGTTAGATATATATGGAAAAATATTCAACCATAGCGATGTTAACGAGCTGAAAAAGTGTTTATAATTTCAGTTTCAGCATCCTTCATTTCCCTGTTTACACATTAAGGTTTTCCCCTTAAGACGGAAAAGACTTCGTCTGTTTTTTATGTAGTGATTCAGCCTGAGTTGCACTCGAAAAGGCCTTGTCACTCATTCACCCAGCGTTTTGCAAATAGCGCAATAGATTTTATATTAGTCTTGCATAATATTATAATTATAATATTATAGGCCGCTATAGTGATTCAAGTGGTTCACTATAGAGGAGTTTATATGAGTGATAAATACACAGAACTGACGGGCAGATTGAGTGATCATATTGGTGCCTTGCGGAAAACTATTCCTGAAGCAACACAGGCATTTTCAGCTCTGGCGCAGGCCGCGATGGCTGAAGGCGCACTGGACCTGAAAACCAAAGAGTTTCTTGCTTTGGCGATTGGTGTGGCGTCGCACTGTGAAGGATGTATCGGATTTCATGTGAAAAAACTAGTGGCACTGGGTGCGACACGTGAAGAGGTGATGGAGGTGCTGGGGGTGGCTATCTATATGGGGGGCGGTCCAGCACTGATGTATGCCGCAGAAGCGGAAGAGGCTTTTGAGGAATTTTCACGCGCATGCGTGTGAAAGAGCATCTGTTGCGTTGGCTACATTGTCCCTCAATGACTATGCTGATCGTTGCAGCGATACTGCTGGGCATGATGCCGATCACGCCTGCACCACATCTGTTTGAAAAGCTGAGCATGTTATTAGACGGAAGCCTGCTGAAACCGGTCGATATGTTTGATCTTTTTTGGCATGGCTGGCCGCTATTGTGGATTGCACTACGTTTACTTAGGGCCACGGAAAGAATGAAGTATCCAGGTTATGCTCCGGATAGTTGTTGGATTCAAGGCGCCAAATCAAGCGCATAAGCAAGCCCTGAATGGGCGCGATAGCCTACTGCCTTTAGTAATAACTCTGTGGCAACGCAGAATGCGGACTTATAGACCAGCACGTGGATGATTTATTCTTCCCGCGGCCCTAAAGATTTATAAGGGGAGGAATGTGGTGATGGGTGAGATCGAAAATGATCGAAAATTTAGTAGGTCGCAAATCAATATTACAGCTCAACTAACGCCGGTGGATCTGCTTGCCTTTGAGGTTGGGGTAATTGATTTAAGTTTGAATGGTATTCTGGTGGAGAGTGAAAGAGTGTTACCAGTAGATAGTCACTGTATTGTATCCATTCAATTTGGCCATTATAAAAATGAGGCGCCATTAAGTGCGAAAGGTAAGGTGATCCGTTCCCATGATGGAAAAATTGCTGTCACGTTTGATAAGGATGGTAGTAAACGGAATGATGCGTTTCAGAGTATGATTCTTTTTCACTCTAAGGATCCACAAAAATGCTTAAATGAGTTTCAACGAGACTGAGTTTGGAGTGATGGGTTCTACACGCTATAAAGCTGTGATTGAAATATCTGTAGGGCTTGAAATGCACCTCAGGTCATAAACATCTGATTGCTAGTAACGACTCAGCACCCCACACAAAAATGGTTGTAACTGCTCAGGTCGCTCCTGATTTGTTCGAGTTCAAGGAGGAAATACGTAGTGTGCTCCTGCACTTGAGTATTTTTGACGCAGAAATCGGGCAAATCAGGGGATGACCTGAGTAGTTACGATTGCTATTTAGTTATGGGGCAAAGGAGAACGATAAAAGATTATGCCGAGCGAACGATTTAGTTTTACAGACACAGGTTTTGTGGCTCCGGTGATGGGTTTGGTGCTGGCCTGCATTATCTGGCTGGCCAGTATCGCGGGTCTCTTTTCTGTGCCGGATGGCATGCTCTATGATCGCATAATACATGGTGTTGACCTCTCTTCTGATGGCCAACCGAAGGTGTTGCTGCTGGAAGTTGAAGCCGACCTGCGCGAGGCGGAAGATGCACTCTGGTTGAAGCTGCTCGATGAGATAGAAGCACAAGGGGCAGCACAGGTCATCTTTACCTTTATGCCGGTGGCTGCTTCTGCATCGTTCTATAAGGCTATCGATCAGGCTGGCAGGAAAGTGATATTTGCTCAGCGCTTGATCACGAACGCTGCGGCGTTGTCGCCATTCGCAAAGCTTGAGCCTCTGCCTGAAGCAGCCGTTGGCGTGGATCTTAAACGGGCAGTGAAGGCTATCTCGCCAAGTGAATACGGCGTTTATCGTCAGCAGGCATATCTATTTTCAGGGCATGGCGATGCAGCTTTGGTTTCGCTGGAGGCGATGGCGGCAGGTTTGGATCAGCATCAAGCAGAGCAAAAGCCATATTTGGTAAACTTTATGGGCAGCGCAACGGGACTACCGCATATTTCTGTTAAACGTGTGCTAAATGGTGAACTGATTCCAGAGTTGGTGCAGGGGCGCGTTGTGTTGATCGGTATGGCTGATGCAAGCGAGGGACTGTTTACACCGTTGGCGATTTCAGGGCGACTACTTAGTGAACTGGAATTTCACGGTTATGCGCTTGATACGCTGTTAAGCGAGCGCACTGTTTACGTCGTGCCTCTGTGGCTTGAATTACCACTTATTTTGTTGATTACCGCGCTGAGTCTGTTTGCCTGTCAATGGGGTGGAACTCGTATCTCAGCAGTGGTGATGGTTGGAATGTTTATTGGCTATGCACTACTCACCTGGGGGGTGCTCCATCTGTTTCGGATCTGGTTGCCGTTGGGGGAATTGTGGTTCTCTCAACTCTTGACGTTATTGATTTTTACGCGTTACCGAGCCATCAAGGAAAAGCTGCATATTCAATCGCAGTTACGTGAGAGTAATGCTGAAATGCGGGAATATTTTGCGCCAAGTGGTGCGAGTAGTTCGGATGAGCATTGGTCAAAAGTAATTATCATGGTCAATCAGACCCTGAACCTCAGACGTATGATTTTCTTTGAGCGCGTTAAAGGGGATCATCGCATTCGAGAAGTGAAATCTCTGAACTGTAGTCTTGATGATATTAAGGAGTTTCGTCGGGATTTTGAACGTACCCCTTATAGTACGGCGATTGCTGAAAATAGACCGATTGAGGTGGAGAATTATCTTACCAGTGGTGATGAGGATGAGGTGCAATATCTTGTGCCACTGCTCTTTGCCGGTGAGGTGATGGGTTTCTGGGCTTTTAGCGCACGCAGGGAGAAGTTTACGCTGGTGCATAATCGTTCGACGGTATTGCGTGATTTTGCCGAACAGATTGCCGCCTTGTTATTTCATCATCAGCAGTCGCTCGATAAACAGTTAATGATGGCCAGTCCATTGCAGCGATATTTGCGTTTTCAGGGTGGTGAGCAGATTTCCGAGATGTTGGAGCGCACGTTGACCTCGATGCATCACCGGGTAGTGGGTATGGAGGATTATCTGGATGGCCTGAGTACGGCAGGGATTCTCTATGATCTGTTTGGCCAGGTGCGCATTGCCAACCGTAAAATGGAGCAGGTATTGTCGGGTGCTAAAATGGATCCGACCAAGATGACGGCTGTCGATCTGATCAGTGCTGTGGGGCAGGTGAGTCTGATTTATGCTAGAGAGTTGATGGAAACCATTATTCTGCACCGAGAGCGAATTTCGCTACCGGCCAAGGTGATGGATGATCACTGTAGTTATGTGTTGCAACTAGGGCCTCTGTTGTCGGTGAGAGAGCAGAATCTATCCCATCATGATGAACACAAACCTTTTGAGATGGAAGGGGTGTTATGCGAGTTGATTGACGTGACGGCACTTAAACGTATGAGCCGACTCAAAGAGGATGTGGCCGAGCATATGACCTATCAGGTTCGCAATGATACCGAATCACTGCTGACGGGGCTTGCTTTATTAGATAACAAGGGGTTCCCTGAGGAGAAGCGCGAGCGGGTGGTTCATATCATCAGAGATAAAATCAATAACCTGGTCTCTGTGACCGAGAGAGCACATGCGCTGTTAAATGTGGAGCTGGATACGACCGGCATGGTCGAACGCTATCCGATTGATTGTAAAGAGCCTGTCGTGGATGCGGTGGAAGCGATGCGTAGTAAATCAGCGCTTTACGGTATCACCTATGAGCTGAATCTGCCGGAACTTATTAGTCTGGTGTTTGCTTCTCCTGATGGCTTTCGGGCGGTTTTGGCATCGATTTTAGCGGTATTGGTGAGTGATGCTGTGCAGCAGAGTTGTATAAAAATTCAACTAGAAGAGCGCGATGGCTGGATTATTTATCGTTTCGCCAATCATGGTTTTGGTATTCCCGAAGAGCGCTTTCAGACCTATCTGCATGGCGATCATGAGTTGGCAACCGAGGAATTTAAAAAAATTCGTCATAGTTCGATTCAGGTGGAACAGTGGGATGGTAGGCTAGATGGCCATAGTGAACTTGGTGTGGGTATTCGACTGGAGCTAAAATTGAGAGGTTTTGTTTAATGAATCAGACACACAAAAAACGCATTCTGCTGGTCGATGATGACCCATCACTGGTGGAGCTGTTTACCATGGTTCTTGAGTTCGAAGGCTATCAAGTGATGGTTGCCGGCGATGGTGAGGAGGCGGTGAATATTATTGACCATCCTCAGGGAGAGGGGTGGTCCTTTGATATTATCATGGTGGATCTGATGTTGCCGGTGATGGATGGGCTTCACTTTATGCACTGCTTGCGTCATGAGATGAACTGCCCACTGCCGGTTTTGGTGCTCTCGGGCATGAGTAAACCAGCTGAGATTGAGAGAGCACTGGCAGAAGGAGCCGATGCTGTATTGAGTAAGCCCGTTGAACCGATGCTGGTCATACAAAAGCTTGATGCCTTGCTAGATGTTGCGAACGCTTGATCTCTCCTGTTATGAGGGTTTTATAAGGATATATGCTTGATATTTTTCCGCTAGCTATTTTTCCAGAAACGAGCCTTGCGAGTTCAGTGGTGACCACTGTCTGGGTGGGTGTCTTTGTGGTTGCCTTTTTCAACTTGCGATTGGGCTGGGTGCTCTCCGGCTTGGTGATGCCCGGTTATGTGGTGCCGCTACTGATCTCCAAGCCGTGGGCGGCGGCTGTGCTGCTGCTCGAAGGGGTGATGACTTATTGGATTGTCTGGCTCTTTTCTGAATATTTTTCCAAGCATGGGCCGTGGAGTAATCTCTTTGGTCGTGATCGTTTTTTTGCACTTTTTCTAGTTAGTGTGGCCGTGCGTATTGTCATGGATGGCTGGTTATTGCCGGTTGCTGGTGCATCGTTTAATGAGTGGCTGAATATCAATTTTGATTATCGTAATAACCTGCATAGTTTTGGCTTGATTATTGTGGCGTTAATGGCTAATCAGTTTTGGAAAACCGGTCTGCTACGTGGTATTGTCCCGATGTTTGTGACACTCGGGGTCACCTATCTGATCGTTCGTTATGGCTTGATGGAGCTGACCAACTTCTCCATTAGCGGTATCAACTATCTTTATGAGGACATCGCCGCATCCATGCTGGCAAGTCCCAAGGCTTATATTATTTTGATAGTGACGGCCTTGATCGCCTCGCGCATGAATATGCATTATGGCTGGGATTTTAATGGTATTTTGATACCGGCTCTGCTGGCCCTGCAGTGGTATCAGCCCACCAAGATATTGATCTCCTTTGCGGAGGCTTTTTTAATCTACGGTCTGGCAATATGGCTCTTGCGGGCGCCGTTTCTGCAGCAGATCAGCATCGAGGGAGGGCGCAAGTTACTGCTCTTCTTCAATGTGGGGTTTGCTTATAAAATGCTACTGGGTTATGTGCTGCTGTGGTTTTTTCCAGAGTATAAGCCCACCGACTTTTTTGCCTTTGGTTATCTGTTATCGACGCTTATTGCGATCAAAATGCATGATAAAGGGATTGCTGCCCGCCTCACACGAGCAACCTTGCAGACATCACTGGTGGCCGTGGTTGTCGCTAGTATGGTGGGCTATGCATTGACGTTTCTGCCTGATTTATGGTCATGGCCGGTGCCACCAGCTGCGGCTAACGCCCGTGCTCAGTATGTGAATCCAGATGAGCGACTGATCAATCTGGTGCGAGATGATAAAATTGCCATCTACAACAGCAGTCTATCGTCGGTGAATCTGCCCTTACCTCAGGAACTCGATGAGTTTGCGCAAGGCTTAAAGCAACTGCTGGCCTACACTAAAAATCATGATGAGGTCCAGCTGCGCGAAGCGATAATGCATCTGGAACGGGTGAATTACAGTGTCACTAAAACACGAACGGGTCTGCTTTATCTGCGCGAAAAAGAGCCTAGAAATGGCTGGGGCATCTATGTGATCCGTATGCAGCCGAAAAATAAGCTGGCCATTGAGGTACCTGACCCACTGGGCGAGCAGGGGACTGCTGAAGCAGGCGTGGCAATATTTGAGCTATCTGAGGCGCGGGCGCTGGCCATAGGCGGCTCCAGACGCCGGGCTAATGCCGATGGCTCAGCAGATGTGCTACGTAACTATCAGACAACTTTTAATGTTTTTCACCGTGAATTAGGCATGCAGGATGCTTTGCAATTACGCGCCTTTAAAGAGCAGGAAGCAGCCGATTTGGCGCCCCAGCCAGCACCAACAATGGCGCCGGAAAGGTTGCTACGTAGTGGTTTATGGGTAAAAAGGGAGCTGCCGGAGGGTGTGAACTTACAGCAGGTCAAGGCGCTGATCGGCGCTTTGCCGATTGTATGGGGTGTCTCACCTGTTGAGGGCATACAACGGACGATGAGTCAGGGTCATTTTGCTGAGTTGGTACTGGATCGTGATGGTATGCGTTCTGTTCAGGCATTGCTGTTATCCGAGCAGAATCTCCAGCTTAGAGAGAGTAAGCAAACGGTTGCCGGCTATCTACTGGCGTGGATGCGCAGTAGTCAGAAGCCGATTGCCATGAGTGGTTCTAATCTTTATCAGAAACCTTCAGCGGCGGAGTTGCGTTATGTTGATGAAGAGCTGCTTACTCCCCTATTGCGCTTGATTAAAGAGCGTCGTCAATTAACCACTTGGTCGGCTGATGCACTCATTGATTTGCGGCTGCTTGATGCGGCGGCAGCAACACTTGGTTATCAGCTGATTCGTTACCATCAGCAGGGCAGTCATGAAGAGAGTCTGATATTAGAGGAGAGGGAGGCTGGTGAACGTCATTACTGGGGTCGTTATATCTTTTCTGTGGGCCATGCGGCAAGCGTGATCTTGCAGATTCCGCGGCCATTATTTGAGGCGAATAGTTTTGAAGCGGGTATTGCCCTTTTTGCCTCCTTGCATCCTCAAGCACTGCTGATTGCTGGGGCAGAGCCAGATGCCAATAGTGATCATACGGCTGATGTACTGTCGATTCAGCAGGGTGCGAGCATCTTTAATCTGGTGAGTCAGGTGATCCAGCGCGAAGCCTTAGAGGAGCCGATGCTGGGTTTACAAGTTCGTGCTTTCGGTTTGAACCCTGATCGACCCGCATCGACTAGCGCGGCGCTGATGGCCTTTGATAATGGCGCTCGCAGTGAAGCGATGTTATCACCCTTGGCAAAATCAGTGAGTGAGCAAATTCGCTCGTCAGGAGTGGACTTTAGTTTTGTCAATGGCACGGCAGCGACGGCCGGCTATGAGGTAAGTAGCCTAGCTCAGGCACAATATCTGCAACAGAGTCGGAATAAAGAGCTGGCACTGTTGTGGTTGTCACCCATGACAAGATCGGGTTTTCGCCAACAGAGTGATAACATAAGCCAGCTTCAAAAGTTTAATGCCTTAGGTATTATCACCCATGAGGGGAGTCTTTATCAGCAGGTGGCGCATGCGACGCATAGCGATCGTCTTAACAAACTGCCAAAGGCATTAGGCGCGGATTTACGCCGTTTTCTAGCACAGCAGGATGCCGTTACCCTCTATCGAGCTCACACCGCATACCCCGCTTATCGTTTAGAGCGTCTATTGGATAGCGATAGTCAGCGGGCATTTTTACTGCTCTATCAAAAGCAGGGCAATAGGCTGGCTCTGGTGGTGGATCTGGCAGCCCAAGATCTGAACCGCTCGATCGTACTTTCAAGCTATGATGATCAGGCCGGGGTGGCCGGTTATCTTAAATCCGGTGCTGCCTGGTTGACATTCGGGGGTGGTTTGTGAGACGTGGTAGCTGGATTTTCGCGACACTTCTACTGCTACCGGCTACGTACTGGATCTGGATTGCGCAGTTGCAGCCACTGATTGTGGTGCCCGGAGAGGAGAGTGCGCTGCAAAAACGCATGTTGGCTTCGGATACGAGTCTGGTGTATGTATTGGGAAAACAGGCGTGGACGGAATTTAATATTAGCGCACCTACTTCGACCGTGCGCGTGGTAACCAATGCTACACTGGCTTCGATGAATGGCGTCGATCCGTTTGAGAGTTATCCGTTTACGTTGCAATATGAGTTTCTTGATGCTGCGGGTAAACGGCTGCTTACACGGGATTACGCCTATCAAAGTCATTTAACACAGTATCGGGAGCAAAACAGTGATCGTCTCTTTTCAAATTCATTTTATTTGCAAGCGGAGCTGGTGCCAATGGATGGCCATGTTGTGGCGATGAATCTGGCTGAGTTGCCAACTGTCGCTAGTATGCGAGTGAAGCTGTTAGCAGCAGACCCGCTGATTAAGGATGTGGCATTTCGCGCTTATATAGAGGAGAGCGTACCCGAGTTTCGTATCGCCCACCGCTGGTTACGTTTGAGTGATGATAAAAAGGAGAAGCTGGCCAAGGGCAATGTTTATCAGCAGTCGCTGCTGGATAAGCAGGAGATACGCTATATCCTACAAAACAAAGAGCAGCCATTGGGGCCGATTGGCCATACTTATCAGAGCCGTATCCTGTATGTTATGCGAAATCACGAGGGTGAGTGGCTGGCTGAACCGATTCGCGCCCCCGGGATCTATATGGATGAGGTCACGCATGCCACCATTGCCTTACCTGAACAGGGCGGCGAGGTTCGCTTGAGTTTAAAACCGCAAGCGTCGCCACCGCCTGTTGGTAGCAACATTGTCGTTCGCTGGTTTGGTCGCCTGCAAGCTGATCGTAGCGAAAAGGTGTTCAGCTGGAAAGGTAGTGGCCTAGAGATTAAAGCATCGTGGCAGGGTGGATTGCTGGAAGTGAGCGGCAGTGGCGGCGTGGTCATACAGGCTTTTCTGCGTGTGGCAGGTGCTGCTGAGCAGGAGATCACGCCAAAGACCGTGTATATACGTAGTTATCGGGTCAGTGAAAAGGAGTCGATACGCTTCAATGTGGATCACCTTGGTGATGAGCCAACCCCGTTCCGTCTGGATATTCGTCAGTTTCGCACCCTGAATCAGACCATAGGCGCTCAGAATCTACGTTATGAACTGCTGGATCATAAGGGCGTGGTGAAACAGCAGGGCCTGCTTAACACGCTGCCGCCCCTCTCCCGCTATGATCGACTTCTACCCGAAGTAGAAGGGCAGTACGTGAGTGATGGCGATAGTTATTACTACTCTCTACCGGCTGACATTGGCTCTGTTCGTCTGACAAGTGAGCAGCCCCTGCTTATTAACGCTTATAATCGCCCACCGGGACTGGTGCATGAAACACGTGTGCCTGAAGATTCATACCGGGTGCGTGATCCGAAAAGTCGGCAACTCTCATGGTTTACCCTCAAGCCCAACGATTATAAGCGCCTACTGATGGCCAATGCTTCCATGCTGATCGCCATTCAGAGTCGTCCACCTGAAGATAATATTGATCTTCTGGCTGGTCACTATCAGTGGCAGGATTTTCATCCTGAAGGGCACTGGTTGGGGCGTACGCTCTATACTCCGATAGAGCATATAGATGTGCAAAAAGATGCGACAGTGGCGCTTACCTATCGCCCTATTCGCAGCCGAGTTACGGAACGGCTGATGCTACATGCAGCGCCTGGCTTGGATCGTATGCAACCAAAATTACTCTTTTTCCGCCATCAAATAGAGCCATTTAAAATCAACTTTTATGTCGATGGTAGGCTCTTTTATCGGGCACGTTTGGCCGGTAGCGAGGGGGTTATCTCTTTGCCGCCGTTACGTGCAGGCATGCATAGGGTGCGTATTGAGAGTGATGCGAAAACGGCATTTTATTTGAATCATACGACACCGATCAAGGGTAGTCTGTTTAAACGGCTGGCCAATCGCTTTCAAGGGAAAACGATGCGATTTATCTATGAACATAGTAGCAGCGAGAAGGAGACGTTGGGTATGCGTCTTTTTACATCGACAGGTATAACGGCTCGCTCACGTCTGCATGTGATGCTGCATGCGCCGAATGATAGGGTTGTCGGGCCGATGCGTAGTTGGAGTTTTATTAATAGGCGTTTTGATATTCGGCCGGCATTTGCGGCACGGCATCAGCGCTCAAAAGTGGCCGCCAGTCGTCAGGTGACCACCGATCGTGGACAAACATTTTTTATGCCGCTCGCACAAGATTTGCCAGCGGGCAGCTATTCGCTACAGGTAAGCTTGGAAGATGGGCCGGGTGGCTATCTGCTTGTATCGCGCATGATTCCGGGTTTAGCGGCTGAGCGGCAGGTGAGATATGAAAAGGAGTTTTATCATGTGCAAGTTCAAGAGTAGTGTCGTCATAGGGTTGGCGTTGATTCTCTGTATTAGCCTCTCTAGGGAGGCTTTTAGTGGTGATGTGTCGCAGATGAGTAAGCTTAATAGTCATATTGAACAGGGTAAAGGCATGGATGCATGGCTTAAAATTGCCAGCCGAGGTGGTCGCTATGAGGTGCCGAGTGCGACGCAAGTAGCGCAGGCTGAAGGGCTATTCTACCGCAGTTTTGAGCATATTGATGACCAGCTCAGTCGGCAATGGTCTGGCTTAGGTTTTGAGGTGGTGGCACTTGAGGATGCAGGTGAACTGATTTATGTGATCCGTGAAATACAAGGGGCCCTGCTGGGACGTGGTTTCTATCTATTTCGTCCGCATGCTTCAAGCAACACGGTCTTGCAGGCACCACACAGCTTCAAAGATCTAGGTACGCGTGAGATTGTTTTGAAATTGATGCACTCAGGGCGTTTTAAGGCGGCGGCTTTTAACAGTGTGCCACGACATTACTGGGCCCAAGGAGAGAAGGTGGATGCTGATTTGGCCCATCTCAAACAGAGTTATTTTCTGGCATTTTCACGGGCTTACAGTAGGGCTTTTAAGCAGGGTACGTTGATTCAGGTGCATGGTTTTGCCCAACATAAGCGACGCACCCAGCGTGGCGCAATATCTGATATGATTATCAGCTCAGGTAGACGTGTGGTTACCCCTACGGTGACGAGGATTGCTGCTTGCCTAAATTACAGTCGCTTGGGAAACCTCTCCATCTACCCAAATGATACGCCCGAATTAGGTGGTACGACCAATAGTAGTAGTTTGGCGCTGGCGGCATCAGGTCATCAGGGGTTTGTACATCTGGAGTTAAGTAAACCACTGCGTAGAAAATTGCAGCGGCGTCAGCATGATGTTTACGTCATGGCAGAGTGTTTGGGACGTTGATGCGCCATTTTTATGTCGTGCTGATAGGGGTCGGTGCGCTCATACTGCTTGCACCGCTCACGGCGCTAGCGATGCTGGATACGGTAGAGATTGGTATGCACGATGTATATAAGCAGTCGCTGCGCTGGGATAATATTGCATCGGCGCCACACGTTGTGGCGGGTAAGTCGCCATCATTGCTGTTTAAACATGGTGTGAAGGGCGTCGCACTGAAGCCGGGTGATTTTATCACGGTTCGGGTTGAAGGTGGGGAGCAGTTACGTGTGACAAGTAGGGGTGATGCGCCGCTTGTTGGCGCTGATCTACAGCTGGAGTATTCGCTGACAAGTGTGCTTTACCAACAGCTA
The DNA here is from genome assembly GCA_030950555.1 of Mariprofundus sp. GTDB lineage: Bacteria > Pseudomonadota > Zetaproteobacteria > Mariprofundales > Mariprofundaceae > Mariprofundus. The sequence continues at coordinate 15,460 of JAUZRH010000233.1, forward strand.
CCGCTGCTGCATACAAGCAGCAATCATGACCTGCTCAGTGCTATTCAAGCGAGCAAACCTTATCTGGTTCGCATTAGTCGGCCAAAGCATTTTCAGAAAGCCCTTGCCGTGGCGCTCTTTGTGTCAAGGAGGATGGCTCGGCAAGAACTGGCTAGCTACCGTAATCTAGTTGCACTGCCCGTTGACACTGTTGCCATGCGCCGCGCTGATGAGGCGGCAGCACAAACCTATTGGACGTTATTACCGCATCAGATTGTCGAGCTGAGGGTCACGGGGCCGGCGCGTTATGCACTGGAAAACCGTTATGCTTATCCGGCGCATGAACAGGGATTGGTGCAGCCGTATCGTATCTATAGCCGTATTGATGACCATACACCAGTGATGACAATGGAGTTTGAGAGTTCGGCAGAGTCGGCCTTTCCTGTTTATGTGGATGGGCGCAAACGTGTGATGGGGCGACGAGAAGTGGGCTATCTAGAGATTCCCGAGGGTGAACATCTACTTCGTCTTGATAGCACGGCGCCCTTGATGGCGCGTCTACTACAACAACAAGAGGACTACCTGCTGCCGCATTTGAATCAACCAAAACGGACGGCCTTAGCAGTTCGCCAAGGGATCAAACAGGCACATTATCAGCTACGAATTGAACCACACTTAGTCGTAGTAAGGCAACCAAGGCTTAGCATAAATTGGCTGCAAGATGGCTGGAAACAGCTCGAAAATCACCAATTTGAGAAGGCACTCAAGCTATGGCAAGCGGGTGTAAATCAGTTGCCAGATAAACAGCTGGTGGGTTCACTAGGGCTCTATCCTAAGCTGCAACAGGCGATCAGCGGGCTTAAACGAGCAGGGGTAGAGGCGAAGGTACTGATTATTCATGAGCGGCGTGGTTTTCATCTGCTGACGGTGCAAGCGATTGATCGTGATCTTAAACGACGGCAACTGAAACTGGCCGCCTTAAAGCGAGCGATCGGCATGCGAGAGCTATTATGGGCCAATGAAGCGAAAAAATTCAAAAGTATCCACAGTGCTTCTGCCACCAATGATCAGCAAGCAGCAATGAGCAGTCAAGTAACGATGTTAGCAACGATGAATGCTAAAACAGTGATAAACTTGGATCAGGGAGAGGCCATGGCGCGACGTCTTGTTCGCGATAATAGCCGACGCGAAGGTGGTATGCTTGGTACAGTATTGATCGAGGCAATGAACAGGCCGGTGCAGCCGCAGTTGCAACGCCTAGCAGAGGAGCTGCGGGGATATCATACCTTCTACCGCGACCTTCTACCGCAGGAGAAGCGAACCGGTAAAGATCAATATTTTGCGCATTTTATTGCCAAATCACTGTATCGTACGGGCGAGAATGGACGGGGTATCTCGTTTGCATCACAGCACCTTCAAGCACTGTTATCGCGTATTCCAGCAGCTTTTTTCAATGCTATTCCCAATCGATCAATTGTATCAGGCGATAAAGAGGATGGCCTAGTGTACTCGGTTTATCAGCGCTATCTACTGCCACCGCGTACTCAGCCATCGCTATTACGGCTGATAGTAGATCAATCCAATCAATTGGATGCAGCATTTTTTTTGCAATTTGATCATGATGAACCTATCCGCTTGAGAAACATCAATGAGCAGTTATTGCCTAATAAATCTTTTGCCCCCAGCCAAGGCGAGGCGGCACTCAAGCTTAGTGAAGAGGTATTTGGCAAGCTCTCAGCAAGCACCAGTTCAAATGCCTTTGCTGCGCGCCATACACCCGGCAAGCTGATACGAGCAGGGGTGTTGGAGATACCACTGGCAAGTGATGTGCGCGAGGTGCGCGTCTGGCGAAGCGGTGGTAAGGTATCCAAAGATCTCTATTGTGCGCTGCAATATCGTACCAGTCAGCCGTTTGCCCTGAGTGAGTCTGAATTTGACGAGATGGCATCACGAACGACGAGCGACAGGCTGGCACTGTTTAAACGAACCTTGCGCCGAGGGCGTGCTAGTGAGGTTGATGTGAGTGAGCAGGCGTTAAGCAATCACTGGTTGCCTCTGGTGCGTGCGCTACGCAGTGCTCATAAACAATTGATCGCACAGGTAGCACCGCTAAAAATGGTAGCAAAGGGGTTGTTATTTACCAACGCTGAAGCATCACGATTAAGTGCTCTGGTAGAAGCGGCAGAGCAGCAGGGCCAGTGGTTGTTGGCCTTGGAGAAGTGGGGTGCGTTAGTCAGGCGAGCACCACCACCGATACGTCAACAGGCGATGCTGGCCCAGAGTGGCGCGATGGTGAAAATCGGAGAAAATTATCTAGCGGAACAGCAACTGCGAAGTTTGGTGTTTTATGGTGCTAAGCCACGTATCAGACAACAGGCGATCGAGGCATTGGAGCAGATTTATCGTGCTAGTGGTGCGTTAGGGCGTTTGGTCTCACTCTGGTCGGCTGTGAGTGTGCAAACGGTGAGTATAGCGCACCTGCGTCGTTTGGCTGAAGTGATGGAGGAGAGTGGTGATCATCAGCAGGCACTGGCTATTGGCCTGTTACTGCCTGTTGGCTTGATGCCGCGCCAAGCGATGTTACGGGCGGCATATCAGCTAAGCTTCTGGAAGGTTTATCAACGACTACTGGCGAGCTTGCCTAGCGCCCAGGAGCGAGCCCTCTGGCAGGGGTTGGAGGCGATGTCTGAGGGGCAGTGGAGCGAGGCGCATCATTATTTTAATGCGGCTGCTGAGCTGGGTAAGCCCTGGCTTGCAGCGATAACGCAGGGTCAGTCACTGAACAGGCGCTTTGAGCAAAAGAAAACGATAGATCAAGGTGATCTGCAAGTCTGGCATAGTGAACATCCAGGTCCCTTTATGTGGCGTGAAGATGGCTCCTTAGTGAAAGATTATGCTGGCAGTGCGACGCTCTACAGTATCGATAAGGATGCCTATTCGCGCGCTTATGTGGCGACGGCTGATAAGCCGGTACGTTTGCGTTTGATGGGGCCGTTACATCTGCGCATTGATGTGCGTCCACTGCATAACAGAGCTCAATCGCAGACGTTGGATGGGTGGTTGCAGTTAAGAGAAGCAGGAGGCATGCGTCTGCTGCCGATTAGTGGTAATGACAAGGCGACAGGGCTGACCATCATTGGTGAGCAAGATCGCTGGGCTGGGCATAAGGTGAGTGGTGAATTTTACTTTGGACCAGGTGTGCATGAGCTTAGTCTGGATGGTGGATCGTTATCACTCCTATTGCGCTTGTTTGTACGTACGCCTGAGATGAGCATCCCATTATTACCGGCACTGCGTGTCGAGAACCTTCCTCTGCTGACGAATCAGCAGAATGCTCAGAGTAGTCGTGATGATCTGCTAGCAACAGAAGAGTCGTGGAAGCGGTGGCCGGAAGCCGCCATGCTTAAAAATGGCGATATAGTGGGGGCTCTGGCGTTGCATCCGGGCAAAGATAGCTTTGATGCACTGCGTCGGATGACACTGTTGCTCTGGTGGTCAGATCAGCAGCCGACGATGCATCAAAAAGCGATGCTTGAAGCGGAGTTGTTGGGTTCACGTTTTCCCGATCATAAAGAGCTACAGTCGATAGGCGCTCGGCTAACCCGTTCTGCACAGTGGCAGCTGGTGAGTAGCGGTATTCAGAAGAGCGCCGGTGTGCGTTATCTAACGCTAAGCGGTTGGCAACCTGAGAGTCAAGCGCTGCGGGTGCGCAAGGCGCTAATGGCAGGTTTGGCCGACTCAGGGCAGATGCTCTCTGGCACGGGACGATTGGTTTATAGTATGCGCCACTTAAAGCCGCAGCAGGTGCGTCTAAAACTTGCGCACGTGAATCTGCCGATGTTGGCATCACTGCCCTTGCATGCTTCCTATCAACTCGATCAGCAGCCACCTGTATCACTACTGCTCTCTGCAGAACAGCCGAGTTTAAGTCGGTCACTGCATATTCCAGCCGGTGAGCATCTGTTGAGAGTGAAAATTGATGCGACAGTGAGTAATCAGTTTATGCAGGTGGAGCTGACAGAACCTAGATCATCCACATCCGTGGCGATCATTGAGCGCCCATGGCACGTGGCAACAGCCCGTGAACCCCTGGAACTGGCTATTGCCGGTCCTACATGGTTACGTATTGATCGGTGGCATAAAGGCGGGGTGGTATCTAGTTATCAGTTGGTTGCAAAGCCTTTTGAACGCTTAAAATTTACTCCCTTGAAGGGCCAAAGTGAGGCGTTATTGCGCGTCCATCAGCGAGCCCTGATAAGCAAAAAAGGGGGGCTGTTATCACGGACGGTGCGTGTGGATCCGACACCTGTATTAGCACCTTATATGAAGATCGAATCAAACAGGGCAGCAGACACGTATCTATTGCACGATGGTTTTCGTCTGGGAGGACAGGAAAAGGGTACATTAAGCTATGCTGCGTCACTGCATCGCCGGCGTGATCCGCAAGCGGTAGGAGCCAATGCCAATGAATCATTTTTACAACTGAGTCTGACGCATCGTTATTTTGATGAGGATAAACGCCGCTACTATCGCTCTACTATGCTCGGGCGAGAGAGACAGCATGGTGGCGAGACACTGGGGCTAAAGGAGTCGATACGCTATCAGTCGATTGGCTCAACGTTGAACTTTCATCTGGATGGTTCGCTGTATCTGCAGAATCCGGCTGGCAGTTTTCTCAATAGTGGTTATCAGTGGGCGGGGTTGATTAAAGGAGGGGTGTCGCAAAAGCGTGAGATCGATCCAAAGCGCTATCATTTGCCTCAACTCTCCCTCTTTAAACGAGCGATGAGTATGCACGGGTTTGCTAACTATCAGCCTACGATGGTCGATCAGGATATATTTAGCCGATATAAATGGACCTATAGGCAGGGGCTGATATTGGCAGATACCGTTTATCAACGGCCATGGATGGATACGCTCTGGTATGGCGGTGGAAAGCTTGTCAGTAGTAAACGTCTTAATCCGATAAAACCGGAACACTTTTCATTAAAAGCCGGCTGGAAGCAGTTGTTCGGTTCGATTCAAGTGGATGGCAGTTATCAGTTGTTGCACTATTTCGCTAGTGATCAGCGACTTCGGGCAAGAAGCCAACGCACCTTGGTGCTTAACAGTCGTTGGGATTATTGGAATCGCTATCAGAATCGCTTTGAGATTGATTTCAATATTCGTCACGATTCCGATACGGGGAATATTACTGGTTTGCTGAGCTTTATTATGCATGAGAGCAATGGGCGTGGCTTTCGCGACTTTCAACCGTCCGAGGTTGAATTTGGCGCGTTGCGCAAACGGGATATCCCGTCGATACCGAATAATAGCGTGATCGAGGTGGTGCAATGAACCGGCAAGATGTTCATCGCCTGCTCTGTCTTGGCATTCATCCGGCATGGCGCAAGGCTGAAGAGAAGCTATTAGTCCCGCTGATGAAAAAATTTATTGCTGGTGAACGGGAGCGTATCAGCTCCAACCGGGCCGATACGAAAGTTGATAACGCTGAATATTTTCGACTTATCCAATTTCTGCAGCGTGAAATTGAGCTGCAACGTCAGGAGCTCTTTCGTTTGCGTCAGCAACATGCCGAGTTTACCAAGCGTTATGGCAAGGCCGTCAGTGAGGATGATCGCCGCCATGTGGTTCTGGACTATGCCAAAGCGATTGGCAATAAGCGTCGGAACCTGAGTAAAGATCGCCGTGCTTTTGGCCGCTGGTTCGGCATGGATGCGGTGGTGGATCGTTATATGCGCCGTCATACCCGTTGCGAACGTATGATCTCATTCTCACTCGGGCGCTTAGGTGAGCTCTCAGCATATCTGCTGCGCCGGGCAGATGAGGGGGAAGCGGCTACGATTTGGAAAAAATTGGAGATTGAACGTAGTGTACAATCATTGTTGGCCCATGATGGTGATAGCCGGGTGATCCTTGCCGCGTTCCATTGCCTGACGATTACCTTACAAGCACTCCCTAACTCCCTACAGGAGTCTGCGGTGGATGAGGGTACGCTGCAGTATATCTATCGCTCGGCGCTGGATAATAGGCAGCAGGTGTGGGTGCAGTGCGAAGCGTTGAGTCTACTGTCATCACTATCACTCACGTCACTACAGACGGCGCTAAAACGACGTTTGGATCTGGAACAACTACCACTACATGTGGAAAGTGATTTTTTTGTACGGCGGCGCGCTCTACTGTTGCTAGGTACTCATATTGCCAGCCTTGGCGAATTAATGCCGCTATTTATGCTTGTGCTGGATGATCCTAGCCCCTATGTGCGTCAATCACTAGCTGTGGCTCTGCATAGTGTTAAAGATGATGTGCTGGCGGAGCCACTGACGAAATTGCTACTCGATGATCCATCCCCGCAAGTACGTGCAGCCACCTTGTTGGAGCTACCGAAAGTGCTGGCGCGTGAGTCTCTTTTTGAGCTGGTTTACCGCTTAATGTATAAGGTGATGCAACAGGAAAAGGATAGTTTTGTCCTGCGAGTGGCACTGAAAGTATGCGTGGATGTGGTAAAGAATGTGGCGATTGCAAACCCTGCATCGATGCAGCAGTGGCAAGAGCGTATGATAGGTGAGATAGCGACGTTACATAGCACGGCTGATTCAATTCCGGTAAGACGCTGGGCGGCTTTAGCTTCAGAGCAACTCTGGTGCTATGGCGACCCTAAGCTCAGAGCTCACGCTGAGCGGCTGCAGCAGTGGTTGATAATGCAGAAGCCAGGGAAGCAACGGACACTGCCAAAAACGCTGTTGCAGGATATAGAACCAGCCCAACTCGGACGACTGCTGTCGTTCTTGGCTCAGGAAGATTTTGGTTTTGATCTAGCACAGGGGAAGTGGCGACGAAGGCTGATGCGTGGTCATACATTCGGGATGCGCTTGTGGCGGCTATTGCATGAATTTCGCAACCCGTCATCGGATAAGCGGCAGGGCTTTCGTCACACCATAGGACGTATTTTTTCGGGTGAGGTGCGTGCCCCTTCATCGATTTTGGGTGAGTTGGCTGAAACCAAAGTGCCAGGAGAGCCACTGTTTATCAGCAGTGAAGGAGGCTGGCGCCCCTATTTGCCGCTGCTTGATGATGTTATCTCGACTCTCGATATGGCTTCTGGGCGGGTAGCGCTTTACAGTAGTGAAGGGGTGACTGAGGTGGTAGCACCGGCGCAAAAACTGACACACCTTAAGGCGCGCTGGCTGTTGGCTTCACGTTTTACGGAGTTGGCACGATTAAGAAATTGGGTGGAAAAAAGTCAGGTCGCACCGACGGCCTATGTGGACGCCCTGCGTGAGCTAGGGTTTAAAGTGCGCTTTTATCCGTATCAGACCGATGTAGCTTTAGATAGTAGTGTAAATCGCTTCTTTGGCGCAGGCCTTATGATGCCCTTGGATGAGCAGTGGCAACACATACAAGAGTATTTTTTCTCAGTCTATCAGAACTCTCTAAATGACCTAGCACTTTTTACAGCCGCCGTGCTGGTCTATTTTTTTGGTAAACACCTCTATTCGAACTACCGCATGCATCGCACGCGTGAAAATATACCGCTGGTGCTAGGTGGTTGGGGTACACGCGGTAAATCCGGAACTGAGCGTATTAAGGCGGCAATGGTCAATGCGCTTGGTTATAGTCTGGTGTCGAAAACAACCGGCTGTGAGGCGATGTTCCTCTATGCTGACCCTTATAGCAAAATGCGGGAGATGTTTCTATTCCGCCCTTATGATAAGGCGACGATCTGGGAGCAGTTTAATGTGATGCGTCATGCCGAGGGGCTGGGCGCTGATATATTCCTCTGGGAGTGTATGGCGTTGACGCCCGCTTATGTCAGTGTGTTACAACAGCATTGGGTGCGTGATGATATCTCCACGATTACCAATACCTTTCCCGATCATGAAGATCTACAAGGGCCAGCTGGGGTGAATATACCTGAAGTGATGACAAACTTTATTCCGCGTAACGCCGTTTTGATTACCACTGAAGAGCAGATGCTGCCGATTTTACGGGAAGCATCACACGGCATGCATACGCGTATCGAGCCGGTGGGGTGGCTTGAGGCTGGATTGCTCACAGAAGATATATTGCAGCGTTTTCCCTACGATGAGCATCCATCCAATATTGCGCTGGTGGTGCGAATGGGGGAGGAGTTGGGGATTGAAGCTGACTTTGCCTTAAAGGAGATGGCTGATCGTGTGGTGGCGGATCTGGGCGTGTTGAAAACCTATCCAGAAGCGACGATAGAAAGCCGGCGACTGCTTTTTATTAATGGCATGTCGGCCAATGAACGCTTTGGTTGTCTGGGTAACTGGGGACGCATGGGTTTCGATAAGCATGATGCGGAAGCATCGAGTGGTGAGTGGATCAGTGTGGTGGTTAACAATCGAGCGGATCGTGTGGCGCGCTCGCGTGTGTTTGCCGGCTTGATGGTGACTGATATTAATGTAGATCGCTTTTTTCTGATTGGTTCAAATCTGTCGGGTTTTGTCGGCTATGTTGAGGAAGCCTGGGAGCAGTATGCGCAGAAGCTTAGCCTTAAGCCAGAGAGTGGTGATAGTTCCCCTGCTGAGATATTGCACGATTTTGCTAGACGCTATCGGGTGGCCTATAATCAGGCGGGTGTGCTGCAACGATTACAGGCGATGCTGGTAGGGCTTGGGGTGGATGAGCTGGAACCCCTGTTGGCATTATGGAATAAGCCTGAGCAGTTGGTCTCGCTGCTTCGTGATGCGACAATTGAGCCTTATGGCGCGGATGTCATCGTTTTTCTTAAGCAGCTTATGGATGAATTAAGCGAATATCAGGCACTTTTAAACAAGCTCAAGACGGTCTCGGATGCGAAGCAACTTGATGGTGAACTTCGAGAGATGCTGCATGGTTGGTTTAAACGTCGGATTGTGATGGTGCAAGATTTTCATGCCACGGGTGATGCAGTGATTGATGCTGTCCGACAGGAGACGCCACCTGGATTTTTAAACCGAGTGATGGGTATTCAAAATATCAAGGGGACGGGACTCGATTTCATCTATCGTTGGCAGGCTTGGGATAGCTGTTTTAGGGCATGTGAAAAGTTGCGCTCCACACAACCGGCAGAGCAGGAGAGTGGCTTAAGTGAGTTAGCACTCTTTCAGGAATACGGTCTGTTGAGCAATGAACATGTGCGCGCGACAATTGCGCTGGTGAGAGATTCCGAAGCGCTACAGCGGGAAAGTTTTCAGGCGCAGTTAGATATGATTTTGATGAATCTTGATCAGGCATTGGAAAAAATGCACGCTAAAATGGGTGTGGTGCAGCAGAGTGGTTGGGTAAGTTCTCTTTTAGAAGGCATAGAAGCACTGCTAGATGCCGGTGATGCGGTTACTCGCCGTAAAACGGCGGATAAAATCTATCGTGACCTGATTGATGAGCGGATCAGCGTTGAACGGGCTGTGCTGGAGTTGCAAACGCTGAATAAGCGGCAGAAGGGTGGCTGGTTGCAGGGCTGGATTTATCAGGCCAAGCATGCTGTTCAGAAGAAAAGCTAATGAGGAAATTAGCTCTAGATAAGAAGCTAAAGCGACCATTATGATTTAGAGGTGAGGCTTTAGGGCCGCGGAAAGAATAAATCATCCACGTGCTGGTCTATAAGTCCGCATTCTGCGTTGCCACAGAGTTACTACTAAAGGCAGTAGGCTATCGCGCCCATTCAGGGCTTGCTTATGCGCTTGATTTGGCGCC
>JAUZRH010000234.1 GCA_030950555.1 Mariprofundus sp.
AACCATTTTTGTGGGGGGTGCTGAGTAGTTACAATATGACTGCGCTATTGCTAATCTTTAGAGCCAATTGCAAAACTCTGGGTGGATGAGCGGCAGTCCCACTTTGAGTCCATTTTTGAGGTGGAATGAGGTGCATGGTGGTTCCATGGAGCAAACAACAGCGCGGGTTGGGCCAAAGTGGGGCCGCCGATCGCCGCTCACGAGTTTTGCAATTGGCTCTTTATATTGACGGTTTTGGCATTCAACGCAAACAAGGTCAATGAAAATAGAGCTGTTCAAACCCGGAATATCTAAAGAGAAGGGCTGTCTTAAAACGTGTCTAAATGCGCGAAGCAAGCCCCTCTCCCCTTAACAAAAATACCTAAACACCGAAGTTTGGCAGCTGTTATGTACAGCAGAGTGTTACTATTGAGTACGGTCTTCACAACTAAATGTATCCATAACACCGCCACATCGAGCCGATCAATTTGGTGGCATTTACAGCTGTATCGAAGCAATCGAAAACTGATTAAATCGGAATCCTGGAAGATTGCGTACCAACTCAGGGCCGTAACGTTTTTGCATGATACGGTTGTCCAGTATGATCACATTACCTTGATCCTCTTCGCTGCGAATAAGCCTGCCGACCATTTGCGTAAGCTTGATGGAAGCATTGGGTAGCGCCAGATCGAAGAAGGGATTACCACCAATAGATACAATCCAATCCACTCGCGCACGCTCCAAAGGGGTGTTGGGCACGGCAAAAGGAATACGCGGAATGATCACTGTTTCGCACAGTTTACCCGGTAGATCGAGACCTTCACCAAACGATGCCAGTCCAAATAGCACGCTGACCTTGCCCTTATTGATCGCTCTCCGGTGTTTTTGCAGGAGTTGTTTGGTGGCGCAATCGCCTTGAGAAAGAATAGTATTTGTTAACGATTTGGAGGTTTTGATCAAGTTATCGCGAACCCCGTGCATCATTTTTCGCGAGGTAAAAATCACCAAAATACCGGCAGACGCTTTTTTGATGGCACCGTGAATGACCGTGCTTACCATGGCCAGATGTTCGGCTGCATTGGGTTCTGGGCCATCATTAATCACCAATAGTCGGGATTTGGAATAATCAAAGGATGATTTAAATTGCTGCGCAGCAGGTGCTGGCTGCATCAGGTCGAGGCCACTCGCGGTAAAAAACTTATCGAATCGACCAACAGCACGGATGGTTGCAGAAAATAACGCTGCTGACTTCACCTCTTTCCAGAAACCATCAAAGAGTAACTGCGAGGCCGATACCGGATAGGCATGCAGCAGCCCCTTTTCATCGATCCATTTAGCAATGGGTGGTTTTGAAGCATCATCAAACAGGCGTGTGATGGTCTCGGTAATATTCTGCACCTTGCTCAAGTAAAAACCGGCATCCGAAACAAGACGAGGATCCAGCTCGTTTTCTTTATCTTTATTGGCGACATCCACGACCTTGGATAGGGATTTAGCCATGCCACCGGCATCATCTTGCAGTCGTTTGAGCGGCTCTTTGAAAAAATCTGGAACAGATTTAAACAGGTATTCGCCTTCGTCAAACAGTCCGACGTTATCTGAAAGGGATTGGCCAATCTGCCGCAGGGATTCAACCATGGAAATAGATTTTTTTAATGCCTCTGCAAGTAATTTTTGCAACTCAGTGTGGGCATCAGTTAGGCGCAGCAGGCGATTACATGCCTGCGCAAAACCAGTAAAGAGCTCTGTGCTACCGCTGACCGAAAACATCGAACCAAAATGACTGACCGCTGTTTCAGGTAGACGGTGGGCTTCATCAATCAGATAGGTCGTTTCACTTACTTTGCATGGCAGGATCACACCACCACCCAGTGCCAAATCACTTAATAATAGGGCATGATTGACCACCACAATATCCTTACTCCGCATCTCTTTACGGGCACGGAAAAAGGGACACTGGTTAAAATCCGGACAACGCCGTTTCGTGCAGGAGGCTCCCTCAATGGTAACTTCGCGGACATGCTCAGGACGCAGTGTGATGCCGGCATAGTCATCAAGATCGCCATCCCACTTGTCGGCCTTAAGCAGGTCGGCCATATTGCCATACAGATCGATATCTTCTTGTTGTTTATCGCTATCAATCAGCAGTCCCTGATGCCTGTTTTCAAGCAGCTCATGAATTTTTTTGGTGCATGCGTAGCGGCCGCGTCCTTTGGCCAGAGCAAAGGTAAAATCGGATTTAATCAGAGATAGCAAGGTGGGCAGGTCATTTTCAACAATTTGTGATTGCAGAGCCACGGTCCCTGTTGAATATATAATCGGCGCAAGGGCATCATCTTCATTGGCCTGTTCTAATGCCAGCTCTCGGGCTGTTATAGCGGCAAGCAGCACAGCAAACGATTTACCGATCCCGGTCCCCGCTTCACACACACAAACAGCGTCCGCGATAATAGACGCCTGAATGGCTTCGGCCATCGCTACCTGGCCATCCCGCCGTTTACGCCCGGCAGCATAGAGCAGATCAAAATATTGGTTCAATCGGCTCATCGTTGCCTTCCCCTGTACTATTTGTTGGACACGCATTATAGCAGTAATACTGAAACTTTCTCTACGATGAGATTGCCTGGATCGATAACAATCCCACGCCGCTCACTTATGACTCACCTGGAAAACGCACCCTTCCTACCTCCAGGTCCAAGGTGAGTGGGAGGTATTTTAATGAAGCTGATGCCATCCTTGCATATTTTGATTGTTTCATTTCACTTTTAATAGCCTCGATCGCTGCATCTAAACCATCTCTATTCTCGTGCGCTTGAACGGGCTCGTGGATGAAGGAACAAATCATGGCCTGTCATTAAATGCCATTCGGATATTACCATGGCTGGTCCATTTCCTGGCTATAAAAACGACAAGCTAGAAGCCTGACCTTGATGGTTCTATCCAAGAAAAACTTTAGAATACGTTTTTTCAATATAGAGTATGCGTATGACGCAGGAAAGTAGCAAGCTTAAGGGCCGCGGAAAGAATAAATCATCCACGTGCTGGTCTATAAGTCCGCCTTCTGCGTTACCACAGAGTTACTACTAAAGACAGTAGGCTATCGCGCCCATTCAGGGCTTGCTTATGCGCTTGATTTGCCGCCTTGAATCCAACTACTATCCTGCGCATAATCTGGATACTTTATTCTTTCCGTGGCCCTAAGGCCTGATACTATTATTCTTGATGAGCCAGAACTGGGATTACATCCAGCAGCACTCGATATACTTGCCGATATTGTTCGAGCCACGTCAAAAGAGACGCAGGTTATTTGCTCTACTCAGTCTGTCGGCTTTGCGAATCAGTTTGAACCTGAAGAGTTTATTGTTGTGGATTCTGAAGATGGGGTTTCTAGTTTTAAAAGATTAGGGAAAGATTGACTTGAAGAGTGGTTGAATGAATATGGCATGGGTGACCTTTGGGCTAAAAACCTGATTGGGTGAAAAATGTGATGGTTTTAATGCTTGGATGAATCAACTGGAGTTATTAGCTATATGATTGCTCCCTAGCATGCCGTGTGTGTGGGGGCATTTTTTTAGTTTTCCCTAACACCCGTGAGAACCTAACCCCCACAACATGGGAGAGAATGTAATGAAAATCAAGTTGGTATATTTGTTGTTATTGATCTGCACTGCACCGTCGGGCGCTGTCGCTACGGAGTTGGCGTTATTAAATGAGACAAAAATCGCCACGTTACTGAACCGGGATGGGCCGTATGAGGCCAGTGGAGTCACTACGCTTAACGGTTCAATTTATATCGTCTTTGATAATATGCCTAACGTGTTGAGGTCAAATACTGAACTGTTGTCGGCTTCGCTGTCGAGTGCATCAGGTGGCGGTGATGGCTTTGAAGGTCTGGCTCATGATGATCGGGGCCACTTGCTGGCCATGGTTGAGGATGGTAAGCATCAGCGTAAGCGGCAGGGACGTGTCTATAGCTATGACTTGCAGTGGCAACAGCTATCAAAAGTCTGGCTGCCTTTTACCTTGCAGCATAAGAATAAGGGCTTTGAAGGCATTGAGATGCTATCTATGGAAGGACGGAAACTGCTACTGGCCCTATGTGAAGGAAATCGTTGCCTTGGCGGAAAACAGGGACGCAAGCAGGGGCGTGGCCGGATTCAGGTCTTTCAAGATCACCATGGTAAATGGCAACATAAGAAGACGATAAAGCTGAAGCTGCCATTCACGGACTATTCGGGTATGGATGTTCACGGCTCGCGTATCGCCATTGTGTCTCAAGCTTCATCGCTGCTTTGGGTTGGAGCTTTTGATGTAGATAATGGATTGATCCGTGTTGGACAAGGAGAGTTGTTTAACTTTCCAAAAGACAATCAGGGCCGCACGGTATATTGCAATATAGAAGGCGTATCCTGGCTATCTGATGACCGTATTGTCGTGATCAGCGATCGTTACAAAAAGAAAAAACAGCCCCGATATTGCGCCGATAAAGATCAGTCCGTGCATATTTTTCAATTGCCTTTGAATGTACATTGAATAACGGGGCAGTTCCTTAGTTTGCACAAACACCCTTGAGGAGAGTAACGTAAAAAACTACCCCGAGACATTATCATGACCAATGCTCAAAACAAATCCTGACCCCCTACCCTTTGTCGCGCAACTCGCCAGCCAATGCCGTTAAACTTGCTGTTCCCGTTTTGAAGTGGAAAACCGAAGGACGTAATTGAACTCAGCTAGTTTATGTTCAAAACGCAAATAAAACCATAGCTTCAACTGTTAATGACACCCATAAAATTGTCAAAGGCTTTCCACCACAGCGTCACGAAGGGCACGAAGGTAATCATTATCATAAATAAACGGCATCCTTCACCAACTGTAAAAATAGTTAACGCTTTACGTTACCTCACAGCTGAAAGATGTCTCTTGATAGACCCCCTCACCCAAGTCCTCTCCCTGAGGGAGAGGGTGTTGCCCACGTCACCGTGCATTTGCAAGCTGAGGCTCTTGCTAGGCTGCCGAAGTGAATTTAGACGCAGATATTATTGGCTTTTAAAAAACAATAATTTAATGTAAAAAAA
>JAUZRH010000235.1 GCA_030950555.1 Mariprofundus sp.
ACTTCTATCCTGCGCAGCTTGGGACACTTTATTATTTCCGAGGCCCTTAGTTTTCAATTTTATAAGCCGATGCGCGCGATGTGCTTTGGTTGTTGTTAATGGTGCGTCTACCCGTGGTTATTCGTACAGGCTGCTGATTGAACGGGCGCCATAGATACGGCTGATTGCTTCGCCTAATAGGGATGCGATGGAAATAATGCGTACTTTCTCCGTATTCATTATTTTTTCCGGTTGCAGAATACTATCGGTAATGACTAGCTCATGTAGACGCGATTTTTTCAATCGGTCGGAGGCCGGTCCTGATAGGACACCATGGGAAGCGTAAGCGCTGACTTTTGTGGCGCCGCGTTCTAGTAGTGCATCGACAGCACTACAGAGCGTACCTGCTGTATCTACCATATCATCAATCAGAATGCAGTGTTTTCCATCAACTTCACCGATAATATTCATGACCTTGGCTACATTTGGGGCTGGACGGCGTTTGTCGACGATGGCCATATCTACATGTAAGCGGCTGGCTAGGGCGCGTGCGCGCACTACGCCGCCAACGTCGGGCGAGACAATCATCACATCTTCTAAGTTGTTGCGCTCTTTGATATCATCAGAGAAGAGCGGCATGCCAAAAATATTATCTACTGGGATGTCAAAGAAACCCTGAATCTGTGTGGCGTGGAGATCCATTGTTAACACGCGGGTTGCACCGGCTCGGGTAATCAAGTCGGCAACAAGCTTGGCTGAAATAGGGGTGCGGCCAGCGCTTTTTCGGTCTTGACGGGCATAGCCAAAGTAGGGGATAACAGCGCAGATATTGCGCGTGGAAGCGCGTTTGGCTGCATCAATAAAGATTAACAGCTCCATCAGATTGGCATTGGCCGGTTTGCTGGTGCTCTGGATGAAAAAAGCATCATGACCGCGAATGGTTTCTCTGATCTGTAGGAATATTTCACCATCGGAAAAGCGTTCAAAGTAAAGGTCCCCAAGTGGGTGACCGATCTTGTCGCAGATACTCTGGGCCAGCGGTGGATTTGATGTGCCGGAAAACAGACGTAGCTTCTGGTGGATCATCAGCGATCACTCCTGTTGGGTGGATCTATTTGATGCGAACGCTGGTGCGCGTACGTAATACTGGCTGGGACGGCAGGATTCGAACCTGCGCATGACGGGATCAAAACCCGCTGCCTTACCGCTTGGCTACGTCCCAGTATATGTAAACAGCTCTATGAGCTGAGTTTTTAAGCTTTCGACACCGTTAGCGGGTGAAGGCGGCGTATGTTACCGATATGTGTCCAACTTGCCAGTTTTTCTGTCAGCAGGACTTGGGCTATGTCAGTAGCCTGCTCTGGCGACTGACATAGTGCAATACACGCTGAGCCACTACCGCTCATCCAAGCTATGTCGCTCTGCTTTCGCAAGCTTTGCAGTAGCTTTGAGAGCGGCTGACTCATGCTGCAAGCCGACTGCTCTAAATCGTTTTGGCCAAGCTTACGCTGAACGCGGCGCATACTATCGAGCTGTTGTGGTGCGGTCAATGCAGAATGCGTGCTGTCGAAGTGATTGAATACCTTTGCTGTGGAGAGGCCCGAACCTGGCCATGCTAAAAGCATCGTTAAATCCGGTAGCGGATCAGGGTAGGCTAATAGTTTTTCACCGATGCCATGGGCAATTGATGCTTGGCCATAAAGAAAACAGGGAATATCAGCGCCGAAAGGGGTGGCAAAGGCAATTAACGCTGCTATGGAAAGGTTTACTTGCCATGATTTGTTCGCAGCCATCAAAGCTGTGGCTGCATCGGATGAGCCGCCACCGAGTCCTGCTTGTTCAGGGATATGTTTGTCGATATGGACGGCTAAGCCCTGGTTGATCTGGTAACGCTTGCGAAATGCACTGAGTAGGCGATGGACGAGATTGGCCTCGCCGCCAAGGTGAGGGCGCGAGCAGCTGACATCGATGTTATCGGCGGGGCTGATATGCAGCCAGTCACACACATCACTGAAGGCAAAAGCCGTATCAAGTTCATGCATACCATCGGTGCGGATGTGGGTGATGGCGAGATAGATATTGATTTTAGCGGGAGCCGCAAGCTTTAAGGCTGTCATTGTAAGATTAAGGTGGCCAATCGGCCATGTTTGATATCGCTGATGGTTAGTCGCTGACTATCGCTGTGCCAGTTCAAACGCACGATTGTGCCGTTACGTTTTCGCTGCCATTGGTTCACGCCCTTGGGCTGAAATGTTGGGGGTATATCGCCGAGAAAAAAACGAGCCAGTAGGCGTGGATGAATAACAATACCCTGTTCAGCCAGTTGAGAGGTGGTGATCGGCTGCCAACTTTTGTTATGAAGATTGTCGCGTATACGCATCTTTTCTCCCTGCCAGTGAAGCTCAATAATTGTATTGCTGGCAGCATGGGTCAGACGTAAGTCTCCCTGTGCTGCCGTTGGTGCGTTCCAATCGATTAGTACCTGCCAACGGCGTTTCGGCTCAATGACAATAAGTCGACCGGAAAAGCTGCTGTATGGGCCGATCGTGTTAGGCTGGCGGGCATTTTTTTCTGGGGAAAGTGTGGCGCATGCCGTCAGCAGCGAAATACAAAAGCCATAGATCATGCACCTGCTGATTGATTTGAGAAGGCTCATTTCATTCGTGGGGCAGTGGCTTGACGACGCTGCCGGCTCTTTATTCAACCGAGGGCAGTCCTGATTTTATTTTATTTTCAATAAGATCCGCATGATCAGGTGTTAGGGTGAGTGCTTTTTTCCAGGCTATGCGCGCAGCATCTGGATCACCGTTTTTCCATAAGATATCACCATAATGTTCCTGCATAACACTGTCATCGGTGATTTTTTTGACGGCTTTTTTCTGGGCCGCCGCAGCTTTTATGTAGTCACCTTTTTTGAAATAGACCCAGGCCAGCGAGTCCAGATAATAACCATCATCCGGTTTTAAGCGCAGCGCTCTGAGAATTAACTTGCCAGCTCTGTTTAATTTAATGCCCTGTTCGGCATAGGTATAACCTAAGAAATTCAGGGCATCTGCGTAGTTTGGACTATGTTTTAATAGGCGATTGAGTGTGCTTTCTATTTGGGAGTATTGTTTAAACTTTTCAAAAGCTACAGCACGATTAAACAGCAGTTGCGGTGGTAGTTTTTTTAATCGCAATAGTGGTTCTGTTTCATCCAACATTTTCTGATACTGTTTATTGTCCAGCCGAATCGAGGCGAGTAGCAGGTGGGCATCGAGTTGTTGTGGGTGCTCTTTCAAGATGGCCGTTAACCTTTTTTCGGCTTGTATCGTTTTGCCATCTTGGGCTTCTAGGGCCGCTAAGCGAATATGTGCTTCGACAGCAATAGGCGAAGCCTGTTTAATCTGATTGTAGAGCGTGATGGCTTCTGGTTTTTTACCGATTGCTTCCATGCTGGCAGCAAGATAAAAGCGGTTCGTATCACTTGCATCTAGTTGAAGCAGTGTGCGAAACGTATTTGCGGCTTGTTTATACGCTTTGTCTTGAAAATAGAGCATGCCTAGGGGGCGGAGTGTTGCAGCACTGCTTCCGGTGTAACTCAGCAGCTTACGATAGATTAAGATCGCTTCGGTCAATCGATGTTGATCAATCAGTAGTTTGGCAAGGGTATGGCTGACGCGAATATCTTCTGGATGATCGCTAAGAAAAGTGGTGAGTAGATTTTCAGCCTCATCGTTGTGCTGTGATTGCATAGCGAGCGTGCTTAGCATCAGTACGGGGGTACTGTTGTCGGGCAGTAGTTTTTGCATGCGCATTAGAGAGATGCGGGCACGCTTCAACTGACCTGTTTTAATGAGGATTTGTGCCTGTAAAAGACGTAAGGTGGGCGATTCTTCGTGTTTAATGCCCGTGGTGATTGAGGCGAGTGCATCCTCAGTGCGACCAAGTCCTGCAAGTACGCTGGCTTGCATATTACGAGCGGTATCATGAGATGGGTGCTGGAGAAGAAAGGCATTAAGCTGTTTCAAGGCCAGAACAGGTTGGTTGCGGGCAATAATGATGCGGTACTGCGCCATCTGTAGTTCTTCACGGGGTTTGCCTTCGATCTTTTTGTCGGACAATAGCTGAGCTATATGTTGTTCCGCTTCATCAATGCGACCCGACTGCATGAGTAAGTTCGTGAGCTGCATGTGTGGTGCAATGGCTGCGGAATCCTGATCGATAAGCGCGGTTAAGAGACGGATTGCCAGCTCTCTATTGCCTTCTCGGCTGGCTTTTTGAGCCGCTAGATAGAGAAATTCAGGCTGCATATTGCTGAGCTGATCGACAGTGGGTAAGGCCGCAACAACGCTTTTATCACTCGCTGCTGGCTTGGCGATGGTGTGGCTTGGTTGATGGGGAGTGCAGGCCGCCAGGGTTAAAAGTAGCAGGCTTAAAGAAAGTAACTTCATGTTGATGTCTCGTTGTTTATGGTCACCGATCGGAAACGGTCTCCCTTATGATTAACCTCCCAGCAGCGCAGCTCGGCGACTTTACCATCACAGACGCTAATGATGGGATAAGCAAAGCCCTCCCAGGCACTTTGAAGGTCCGTGGGTGAAGGGCGAGCAGGGCAGTCTGGATGCGAATGGAATACACCAATGATCTCCTGACCACTGCCGCGCAGTTCCTTATCAATAGCCTGATAACCAGCAGGGTCGAGTTGGAAACGATCAGCGGCTCGCTCCTTGTTGAGGTTCTCGACAGGGCGTATCTCACTTACCTGCCATTGTGAATCGTTGAGTGAGCCAATCAAGAGGCCGCATATCTCCAGTGGATAACCGGCTTCAGCCTGATGGCTGAGTTGATGCAAGCAGCTCTCGGGAATGTGTATTTGAGCAGTGCTATCGTGTTCATCAATCATGCTCAAGTATGCTTGGCTACGGAATCGTTCTGGTTCATATAGGGTGGTGGTCAATATGTATACTCCAAGATTGCGAATGGCTAGGTGAGGAGGCAAGCCTATCGCTTCGTGGTGACTTGCCAAGTCTCCTTGTTTATTGATAATGCCTTTTACGAGTAGCAGATTCCGTATAGTGTCATCTTATTGTATATCATTATCACGGATTTCATAGGCTTTATCTTTTAGAAGTGTTATCCCTCCTGCAGTATAAAGGGATTTTAGATCAAGCGTATAGGAAAGCTTCTACTCGTGGCTAATAGGATGAAGGAGTAATGACGATGAATATAAAACAATCACTTTCCCGCTTGGCACTGGTAGCTATGAGTTGTGCTATGATTAGCTGCTCAGCTGAGCAGAGCGGCTCACATGTTGCAATCGTGACGCCGGTAGATGGAGCGATAGTTGGAACAACATTTGATGTCGAAATGGCTGTTGAAGGGATGACCGTACACAAAGCTGGCGACGTTATCCCTGATACCGGTCACCACCATTTGATCATTGATGGTACATACATTCCCATGGGCGAAACGATTGTCAGTGACCGTATGCACTTGCATTACGGTAAAGGGCAAACCAAAGCCACGCTACATCTGCTGCCGGGTGATCACACCTTAACGCTGCAGTTTGCCAATGGTCATCATAAATCTTATGGGGCGGCATTAAGTCAAAGTATTCATGTGCATGTGAAATAACTGAGTGCCGGGCTACACCTTTAGTCGCGCACTGGTTGTGTGGTTAAAGGTGCCCTCGCTACGGACGACATCTTAAATGATGGATGAATAATCCTGCTAAGGAGTAAGCTAAATGGATTCTCTTTTATCGAATGGTTACTACTTCTGGGGCGGGCTGGCACTACTACTGTTGTTGGCAGAGGCTGTTACTTTTACCTCGGTTGCCTTAGTTTTTTCTGCGGCGGCCTCAGTGGTGTTTCTAAGCCTGCTTCTCACCGGAATGCCAGCGTCAATGGCAGGGCAATTTCTATTGTTTGCCTTCTGTGGTGTAGGGCTCTATTTTCCGATTAGGCGCTTACAGAAAAATAGCACTACACAGACGACTACAGGTGATGTGGCGGCCTCACTTGCGGAAGCGCCGAATGGCGTGGTGAGTAGTGTGGTGGCAGATGGCCGTAGCGGCAGGGTGATACTCGCGCATGCCTTCTTGGGCTCAAAAGAGTGGATGTTTGAAGCTGATACACCGGTTATATTGGGTGCTACGATTACGATTACAGGTGTGCGTGGGAATATTATAACGGTTCAGGTCAATGCGTTGAAGTAGCAGCCCCATTCACCGCAGAAGCAAGCGCTGCTGATCTCGCATGATTTGTTGAAAATATTTTACCGCAGAGTACGCAGGGTTACGCAGAGTAAAGCATAAGGGGCACGGAAAGAATAAAGTATCTAGGTTATGCGCAGGATAGAAGTTGGATTCAAGGCGTCAAATCAAGCGCATAAGCAAGCCCTGAATGGGCGCGATAGACTGCTGTCTCTAGTCGTAACTTTGTGGCAACGCAGAATG
>JAUZRH010000236.1 GCA_030950555.1 Mariprofundus sp.
ATATAGGTGCAGCGTTTGGGCTGCTTAGGAGATAGACAACGTGGCAAATCATTCATCCGCACTCAAACGTGCTCGCCAGGATCAGAAAAAACGGTTAGTGAACCGTACACAGAAATCGGCTATGCGCAGTGCAGTTAAGCAGGTCATGGTAGCAGTTGAGGCCGGCGATAAATCAGCTGCTTCAGTTGCACTGAAACGGGCAACATCTTTGATCGACCGTGCAGGTCGCAAACAGCAAATGCATGCAAGCCAGGCTTCACGTCGTGTTTCACGCTTGAACTCACACGTTAAAGGCATCGCTTAATTAACCCATTTTTTTATTCAAAAGCCCGCCTTTTTAGGTGGGCTTTTTTGTTTTTGGAATTTGGGGAACGACATCTTTTATTGTTGCTTGGATTTAGCTCTTTGGTTGTAGTGATTCATGTATGACATCTGTGATACCCGACCTGATCGGGAATGATGGGCATCCATAGTTACATCACTGCACACCTCAAGTTGGTCCAGCGGGACTAAAGTCCCACCCCCAGGATACTCTCTTGTTTCACACAGACCTGATGCCTTTGTGGTGAGCTTCAGAATGCTTTTTGGTGCTCGTGAGTGTCAGTAAGTCTCACCGATGCATGATATGTAGAGCCGTGATAGACCCATACTCAATAAAATAACTACTCTCTCCTTTGCGTGCTTTGTGGTGAAAGGTTTATTGTGCTTGAAAAGATTAAGGTTTTGTTCATCTTCTCTCCATACTATCCTGTCCCGATATTCGACGTGACCACTTGGAGTTGATTGTGCCAGATAAAATCCGCGAAATTCCCTATAACTATACATCCTATTCTGATCGAGAGGTGGTGATCCGCTTTCTTGGTGAAGATGCTTGGGATGATTTGAATGTGCTGCGTGCTCAACGGCGTACGGGGCGCTCGGCTCGCATGCTCTTTGAAATTCTGGGTGACCTGTGGGTGGTAGAACGCAATAGTTTTCTACGTAATGATCTGCTGGATAATCCAAAGCGGCGGCAGGCTATGCATCGTCGTCATTATGATCGTTTGAAGAGAATTCAAGCGGGTTCAGAGGGTAATCCTCGGGCTTCAAAGGTCGCATCTTGTACTAGTCGCTTGCTGGAAGATTTTTACGCTTGGTTTACTGAAGAGCCCGCTAAACGATTGGCTGCACGCAAAGCCTTTGCCCAACATACGCATGTGAATAATGTCCATTTTGATGCTTTTACTCTCACCCATCACGCGACTGATGCGACGGACTGGCGTCATCATGCCCCTTTCTGTGTGCTAACACCGGATAATGCCGACGAACTACCTGGTTTGGTGAAAGCTGCTGCTGCGTTGGATTTGGTGATCATTCCACGTGGTGGCGGTACCGGTTTGTGCGGTGGTTCTGTACCGTTATCCAATAATTCGGTGATGATAAATGTTGAGAAACTGGACCATATTGGGGCTGTGGTAACGCAAAATATTGGTTTACAGGGTGAGGTTGCAACGATTTCAGCCGGAGCGGGTGCTGTCACAGGTAAGGTGATGGAGGCTTCTAAACCGAGTGTTTTTGCCACTGACCCCACCAGTTTATGGGCCTGTACGATTGGCGGCAATGTAGCTTCGAATGCGGGTGGTAAGCATGCGGTGATTTGGGGTACCTGCATTGATAATCTGTTGTCTTGGAAGTTGGTAACACCTGATGGTAACTGGTTGCTTGTGGAGCGTATCGACCATTCGATGGGTAAAATTCATGAACAGTCTGAAGTAAACTTTCGTCTGACGCGTACCGATGGATCTTCGGGTGCACTGCTAAGTGAAGAGTTGTTGAAGCTTCCCGGTTCTATCTTTCGTATGCAGGGCTTGGGTAAGGATGTGACGCGTAAGGCTTTAGGTGGTCTGCCGGGGGTACAGAAAGAGGGTACTGATGGCCTGATTTCAGAGGCAACCTTTATCTTGCATCGCTCCTATCAAGTGACGCGTAGTGTCTGTTGTGAGTTTTTTGGTCAGGAACTGAGTAAGGCCACCAGTGCTATGGTCAGTATAAAGGAGCATGTGGATGCTTTTGAAGGTGCGCATCTGGAAGGCTTGGAGCATTTTGATGCAAAATATGTAAAAGCGATTGAATATATCTCCAAATCCACGCGTACAGAAGCGCCACGTGTGGTGCTTTTGATTGATGTTTCTGGTGATGATGATGTGGCGATAGGCAAAGCGTGTGCTGATATATGCCGATTAGCATCTCAAGGTGATGGCGAAGGCTTTGTGGCGATAACATCGTCAGATCGGGCTCGTTTCTGGGGTGATCGTGGTCGTATGGCAGCCATTGCTAAACATACACGTGCTTTTAAACTGAATGAGGATGTGGTGATCCCGCTGCCTCGTCTATCTGAATATAATGATTATGTGGAACATCTAAATATTGAGAATTCCATTAGTAATAAGATCGCGATACTCAATAGCAGCAGGGCTTATCTTGCCAATACGATGGAGCGCCTAGATGGTAATCGTCAGCAAAAAAAGGGGTTAGACCTTGAAGATGATGCCTATCTGAAAGATAAGTTACTTAAATGTATGGCTCTTGTGGAGCGGGTGAGTGAAAATTGGGCTCACCTACTGAAATCATTAGACTCTCCTTGCAAAGAGTCTGCCTACCTGTTGCATGATGTGAAATACAAACGTAATGAACTGCTATTCCGCGTCATCCAGCGAGGCGGAATGCGTATCTCCTATCGTGCTGAAGTAGAAGCAGAGCTTTGTGATCTGCTGCGTGGCCATGATTCATTGATTGAAGGTGTGAAGAAGAGTCATAAAAAAACACTCTCCAGTCGCATTGTAATTGCGACGCACATGCATGCCGGCGATGGTAATGTGCATACAAATATTCCGGTCAATTCCAATGATTATGCCATGATGAAGAGAGCCCACCGGATGGTTGAGAAGGTCATGGCCAAAGCTGTGGAGCTTGGTGGGGTGATCTCTGGTGAGCATGGCATTGGTATTACCAAGCTGGCCTTTATGCAGCCTGAAATTCTGCTGGAGATGGCTGATTATCTTCACATGCACGATCCCACAGCGCTATTTAACCGTGGCAAGTTAGTGCCTGGCACCAATCTTCAACTAAGTTACACACCCAGTTTTAATTTATTGGAGATGGAATCGATGATTCTGGAAGCGGCCAATCTGACCGAAATATCTGAATCGATCTCTCCTTGTTTGCGTTGTGGTAAGTGTAAGCCGGTCTGTAATACCCATTTTCCACGCGCCAATATGCTCTATTCGCCACGCAATAAGATTCAAGCAACGGGGGCCATTATTGAAGCCTTCCTTTATGAATCGCAGACAGGCTCAGGTATCTCTTTTGAGCAGTTTGAGGGGCTACATGATGTGGCTGACCACTGTACGATTTGTCATAAATGTGAATCGCCTTGCCCGGTGAATATTGATTTTGGCGATGTGACAGAAAATCTACGTGCACTGCTCAAAGATAAGGGGCAGTCGAGATTTAATGTTGGCGCCAAGCTCTCGATGCTCTTTTTACTGGTGCAGGACCCTCGTGCTGTGCATCTAATGCGGGAAGTGGTGATACGCTGGGGCTATGCCGGCCATCGTTTGCTCAATAAGCTGGCTAAAATGACCGGCTTGATTCGCAAAAAGCAGGCGGCCAAACGCAATTTGGATGGTGTGCAGGCGCAATTGATCAACTTTATAGAGCGTCCCTTGCCATCGCTCTCGAGTGGCACGGCTCGTCAAAAATTGGGACTTGAATCGCGTGATCGCAATATGATTCCAATTTTACGTGATCCAGCCAAAGCGAATGGGCGGGCGGTTTTCTACTTCCCCGGTTGTGGTTCAGAACGTCTCTTTTCGGAAGTAGGATTGGCAACGCAGGCGATGCTGTTTGAACAGGGTGTGAATGTGGTGCTACCACCGACCTACCTCTGTTGTGGTTATCCATCAACGGCCAGTGGTGATCATGAAAAAGGGGATCAGATTACCTATGATAATCGGGTACTTTTCCATCGTATTCGCAATGCCCTGTCATACATGGATTTTGAGGCGGTGATTGTCTCTTGTGGCACCTGTTATGATCAGTTGGAGCGATATGAACTCGAACAAATTTTCCCTGATGCACCCTTGATTGATATTCATGAATATCTGATGGAGCAAGGGGTGTCAGTGGAGGCGGTGAGCGGCGTGGAGTATATGTATCACGAACCCTGTCATTCACCAATGAAACGCCATGGCACGCATGCTGCCATCTCTTCGTTGCTGGGTTCTGAAGCAGTGAAATCAGAAGAGTGCTGTGGTGAAGCTGGCACGCTGGCGGTGGCTCATCCTGTGATTTCCGGTAAAATAAGAAGCCGTAAAGAGGAGGAGATGCAGAAGGCAAAAGCGAAACTACCCGGTTTAGCCGAGCAGAAGATTTTGACCTCCTGTCCCTCTTGCTTGCAAGGACTTTCCCGATTGGAGGGTGAGGTGGATGTGAAAGCGGATTACATTGTAATTGAGCTAGCACGACAGCTGCTTGGCGCAGATTGGCAGGCGCAGTTTATCCGTAAAGTGAAGCATGGTGGCACAGAACGGGTCTTGATGTAGGGATGTTACGCGCGCTTTTTTTACTGATGCTGTTATGGCTCAGTGGTTGTGCTTCGACCCCGCCCAAGCAGCTTAATGATGGTTGTGCTATTTTCAGGGAGAAAGATGATTGGTATGAAGATGCCAATGACTCTTTTGAAAAGTGGGGTGTGCCAGTTCATGTGCAGATGGCGATTATTCATCAGGAGTCCCATTTTAGACAAAAAGCATTGGCGCCGGATGATACACTGTTAGGCTTTATTCCCTGGGGACAGGTGAGCACAGCTTATGGTTATGCCCAAGTGCTTGATGGCACGTGGGATTGGTATATTCGTTCAAGCGGCAATAGTGGTGCTGATCGGGATGATTTTGGCGATGCAACAGACTTTATCGGCTGGTATGGCAATCTTGCGCAGAAAAAAATAGGCATTTCCAAATGGGATGCCTACAACCAATATTTAGCTTATCACGAAGGCATGGGCGGTTGGAAACGAAAGACCTTTAATAAAAAACCTTGGTTGATAGGGGTAGCACACAAAGTAGCGCGCCGGGCTGCGATGTATCGCAAGCAACTAGCACGCTGTAAAGATGAACTTGATAGTGGCTGGAGTCTCTGGCCTTTCTGATCAAAGGGGACGTTAACCCTTTATTTTACCACTATACTATGCGTACGGATCTCCTCACCAAGACTATGTATTTCCACGTAGGCGTGTGGAAATGGGGAAGAGAGCGTTTATGTGATATGGATTCCCGATTCAACCTTCGGGAAGCAAGTAGCGGGAACGCCGCTCAAGTTTCTCGTGAAGAACTTGTCCCCGCGAAGGCGTGGAATGACGTACAGTCCATGCTTGCTATATGCGCGTACGGCTGCCTATCTTAAAGGTGACCTTGGGGGTACGACTTTAGTCGCGCAGCAATACTAAGGGCCTCGGAAATAATAAAACATCCAAAAGGTGCGCAGGATAGTTGTTGGATTCAAGGCGCAGAAACAGGTGCATAGCTGGGCCTATGTAACTGTTTCTGCAACGTAGAAGGCGAGCTTATAGACCAGTAGAATTGGATGTTTTATTATTTCCGCGGCCCTAACCCCCCCCCCCTCAAAAAAAGCATTGAGATCAGGTGTGGCGTCTTAAAAGGGGCGTCGTAGAGATAGTCCAATAACTAAAATATTAGTGCTTTACTGTGTGTCTTAGTGTCTTTGTGGTGAGGAAGTTGTTCTATGTGCTTGAATCTTTTGCAGGCGTGGCTTTTTTATAGTTTGCGCGCTAGGCGTTGATCGGTTTTGTATAAAAACGCTAGTAGTTCAGCTACAAGTTGATAAGCGTCTTCTGGAATCTCCGTGCCAGGTGGAATGCGAGCCAAGAGGCCGGTGAGGGCATCATCACGGTGGATATGGATTTTTTCTTTGCCGGCAATTTCTAGTATTTTTTCAGCGATGAGCCCATAGCCTGATGCCAATACTTTAGGAGCCTCCCCTGCTAAAGGGTCATAACTAAGGGCTACGGCGGCTTTTTTATCTTGTCGCACTGTTATATCTGCCTTACGGCTGAAATGCGCGCTTGCAGTACAGGTTCATTGCCTTCCGAGAGATCCGCTTTTAGGGCGGGGAGGAGTCGGTTTGTATTTTCTGTATTTTGTTGTTTCTCGCTTAGCCAGTCATGGAATGGTTGGCGTAACTCGACAAAGCTCTGATGGGCGGCAGCGCGAAGTTTTAATTGCGGTGGTGTGCCGGGTTGTTGTTGTAGGGCAAAATAAAGTGTACCTAATTGATCCATATCAATGCGGCCATGAAGGGCAAAGCTGTCAGCGTCGCCCTCTTTTTCAATCATGCCACGCGGCTGTTGGCTCTCCCTATCTTCAAGCATAATGCGATAACCATTGGCTGATTCATTGGCATTAAAGGGGAAGCCTTCCTGTTGGTTCCATGGGCTATGAGTCGGACGCTGTTGTGGCTGGGTTGGTGCGTCTGTCTGTTTGTTGGATGCCATTTCAGCCAGGCGGCCAGCAATGATATCAATGGCTTGTTGTCGACTTAGGATGCGGAAAGAAGCTGGGGACTCTCGGTTTAATAGTTCAAACCAGAGCTGTCCTGGCGGCAATTTGGCTAATAAGCCGGGTGGCAGCATGGTTTGAAATTTTTGATTGGCAATGATCAAGGTAGGCATAGCTGTTGTCGTGGTTTCAAGGCGGCCGGCCAGTACACTACCTTTAGGCCAAGGCAGGGCGCTGCTAGCCGTGGTGGGCTTGCCTGCCTGCATCAGTCCTTGGAGTAAAATGCTGGAGAGCTTCATGCTGTGTTGCTGAGTAAGATATTAATGGGAAGAGGCCGCGTTTGCATGTAATTTTAGCATCAGCGTTACTTGCGCAAGTGGCATATCTAAGCGATCAGCAATGGTTTCGGCGCTATCACCCTCTCGGTGCATGCGTAAAATCATGGTCGCCTGGGTGCTACTTTGAGGAATCTCTCTAGCGACTTGCTGCTGTAGTGGTGCCGTGGCTCTGTCGGGTAAGGGTTTGTTCTGGCGCCTTGGCGCTTGTTGTTGGTGATCTTGGTAGCGCAGTGGGGCGCTTTCCTGTTCGGGTTGTTGATCGTGTTTGTTTTGTAGTTTATCAATCATCTGCAAGGCGCCATCGAGGTGGTGCGTTGCTTGATCTAGTTGGGAAGTGGCGCTCAACAGTAGTTGTTCTAGCTTGATCTGTCGGCGTCCATTACGATACCAACTCACCCACAACATGAAGATGCCGGTGATTAAGCCTATATCAACACATAAGCTAAGCCACTCGTTGGCTGAGTTAGGAAGCAATGTTACGATCGTCTCCATTGCTATACAGTTAGTCCCATCAGGGCGCGTAAGCGCAGGACCATCTGAGAGTGAATTTGAGAGACACGTGATTCAGTCAGCCCAAGAATCAAGGCAATCTCTTTCATGGTGAGTTCTTCATAATAGTAGAGTGTGATGAGTACATGCTCACGGGCAGGTAGTTTACTGATGCCATCGGCCAGTTGTTCAACAAACTCCATCAATGAGTGTTGGGCTTCTGGGGTTTCTGAAGCATCTGATGCTAAGGTTTCAAGGATGCTGATCTGATCATCATTATCATTATTTGTCGGTAGATCATCAAAATGAATGACCGACATACTGCGTACCTGGTGAAGACGGGTACGGTACTCATTGAGGGTGATCTTCAGGTGCTTAGCAATTTCAATCTCATCAGCAGGCCGACCATATACTTGCTCTAATTCCTGAAAGGCTGATTGCATCTCTTTGGCATTATCCCGCAGACCACGAGGCATCCAATCAAAAGCACGCAGATAATCAATCATCGCGCCGCGCACACGATAAGAGACAAATGTTTTAAATTGCACCTCGCGACTATGATCAAAGCGCCGGGCTCCATCTAACAGGCCGAGCACGCCCGCATTGATGAGATCATCAAATTCAATTGAATCAGGTGTTCGACGCATTAATTGATCGGCGTGATAGCGCACCAGCGGGAGGTACTCAGCGAGCAGCTCATCGGGCGTTGGTGCTGCTACTGCATCATATTTAGGTGAGCGATTCATCTGCTTGTATCCTGTGGTTCGGAATCATGCGGCTTATTGGTTGGCAGAAGTAAATTTAACCAAGCTAAGAGTATGCCCATCCAAGCACCGGCAAAGGTTAAAATGAGCATGCGAAGCATGGCATCGGCGATCGGGATATTCTGTATCAAACAGATGGCTAAGCCAAATAGTAGGCCGATAAGGCTGCCAGAGAGTCCTGCTTGAACTGGTTTCATTAGAGCGTCGTTCCAGTAGCGGCCATGCTCTCGATGTTATCATCCTCCTCCTCATCTAAGGAGGAAGCGAGGCTATGTTCCCAAAAAAATTGGAGACCGGCAGAACGCGAGTTATCACGCGGACGTGAGAGCAGGGTATCAAAGAGTTTTTCGAGATGGCGAGAGAGATCACTGCCGTCGTAAAGAAGTGGCTGTTGACGTTGGATTGATTTACGCACATCCATATGGTGAGGGACATAGCCGATATAATCAAGGTAAACATCCAGATAACGGTCACTTACTGATAGCAGACGTTTGAATGTGATGTGCCCATCCATCTCTTCGGTCTGGTTGATGATGACCATAAAACGACGCACATCGCGCTGTTGCGACATCACTTTAATGAAAGCGTAAGCATCAGTCAGAGAGGTAGGATCCGTAGTTAATACAACCAGCGCCGTTTCAGAGGCCGAGGCGAAGTAAAGAACATTGTCACCAATACCTGCTGCGGTATCGATAAGAATAAGATCGTATTCTTTACCTGCTTCGCGCAAGTTGTCGAGAATTACCTGTTGTTCGGTCACATTTAGGTTGGTTAATTCGTATAGGCCCGTGCCACCGGGGAGCACATCAAAACCCTGTTTACAGGAGATAATAAGCTCCGATAAGCTAGCGTTATCATTGAGTAGATCGCGAATGCTGCCGGAAGTTTGTAGTC
Organism: Mariprofundus sp.; assembly: GCA_030950555.1. Classification (GTDB taxonomy): domain Bacteria; phylum Pseudomonadota; class Zetaproteobacteria; order Mariprofundales; family Mariprofundaceae; genus Mariprofundus. Next base: position 9,040 of record JAUZRH010000236.1, read on the forward strand.
CTAACATTACATCTACATTGGCCAAGCCAAGATCGGCATCTATAAGAAGCACTTTTTTACCTTGCGCTGCGGCATGGGTGGCCAAATGGACAGATAGAAATGATTTACCCACACCACCCTTGCCACTACTAATCGAGATGACTTGGGGAGAATGGGTTTCAGTGCTTTGGTCTTGATTTAATTCTTGTGAGGGCATGTTCATGTGGAGGATTCCTGAGTAGCTTTTCCTAGCAATGTGGTGAGGGCTTGATCGGTTAACCAACCCATCTGTTCTGGAACTTCAGGGCCAAAACTACAAAAGCCTAATGGTAGTCTAGCAGCAATGGACCAGTTGACAATTTTTCCGGGTTTTTCTGTTTCATCCAACTTGGAAAATGCCAGATGTGTCATGGTTATTGCTGTGTGATGTGCCAGTAGCTGCATGCCATCCTCCTCATCCATATTGGCTGGTAATACCAAAAAACGGTGTGTGCATTGTAGAGCATCCCATAAACAGGTCTGCCGTTTCAAGCCAAGATCACGTCTGGGGCTCCAGCCTTGAGAGTCTATAAGCAGGAGTTGTGCCGTTTGTGTTTGGAGCAGCATATTTGAGGCATCACTGACTTTGCGCAGGGGAAAAAATGAGACGCCTAGCGTATTGGCATAAGCCTTTATGCTATCAAGCCCACCCATGCGTTCGGTATCGGTGCTGGCTAGCGCAATACGAATGCCTTTCATGCTGTAATGTGCGGCTATTTTAGCAATTAACGTACTTTTACCGCAGCCTGCAGGGCCGCTAAAAAGAATCGTGTGGCGTTGCTGCAGCGGGTTGATGCGTTTGCCCCAGAGAATGCTCTTACAGGCTGTTGGTTTTCTATTGGAAAAGTCAGCGGCCAAGTCAAAAGCATGACTAGAGGAGACGCCAATTTTGCTAAGGTGATCAAAAGCGATTTTATCAGCATGCGTAGCTAATGATTCGCGTAAACTGGCACTCTCTCTGTTGCTAAGACCTTCAATAAGCCGTTCTAAGCGCCTGATTGTCTGGTCAGCTCGTGCATGGTGTTCGCTAGTTTGGGCTGACGGTTCGACAGGCGGAGGTGGACTATTCTCGGGTGCGCGCGTAGGCAAATCCAAGGCTGCATGGACATGCCAGAGACTCTTCCCACTTGCATCCTTAGATTGTTGGTGATCGAGGATCAGTGCTTCCGGGCCCATGTCTTTACGCACTTTTGCTAGTGCTTCATGCAGTTGAGGGGCGGTAAAAACCTTAATACGCATCTTACAAGCTCACTTTGGCTAAGGATTGAATATTGGTTTGTGGTGGAATCTCAGAAATTGAGAGTACCACAATACGCGTCATCACTTTGCGCAGTGCGCGAGTTAGGTGACCACGCAACTGGGGGGTGGTGAGAATCACAGGTACATCCACCTCAAACTGGGATGAGACTTCATTAATACGGGCAATCAAGCGCTGCCATTCGGCGATATCCAGTGGTAGCGACCAGCCGGGTTGTTGGTTGATTTTTTCGCTCATACGCTGTTCTAGCTCCCCATCTAACATGAATACCGACAACTCTCCTTGCTGATTAAGATAGCGCTGGGTAATCGTGCGTCCTAGTTTTGCACGTACATGCTCCACAAGGTCATCAACGCTTAACTGTTGGCCGGAGTGATCTGAGAGTGCCTCTAAAATCAGCATTAGGTCACGAATAGGAACCCATTCGGTTAATAAGCGTTGTAGGACATTCTGTAACATGCCCACGGATACTTGGGCTGGTATGATCTCTTCCACCACTTTAGGGTGGCGTTGAGAAAATTTCTCTAATAAATCATGTACCTGCGTTCGGTCGAGCATTTCAGATGCTTGCGCACGGAGCAGTTCAGTTAGATGGGTGATGATCACCGTGGTGGGTTCAACAACGGTGTAGCCTGAGAGCTCAGCCAATTGGCGGTTCTCTTCTGAAATCCAAATCGCAGGCAAGCCAAATGCTGGTTCCTGGGTAGGTATGCCCTCAATAGGGGGGCCAATGACTTGACTCTCTAAGGCGAGAAGGTTGCGTGGTCGAATCTCTCCTTTACCGACAATAGCACCACGAATGAGGATCTGATAATCAGAGACGCCCAGCTGAAGGTTATCTTTAATATGCACGGGCGGCAGCACAAAGCCAATCTCCTGGGTGATCTGGCGGCGTACCTTCTTCATGCGATCAAGCAGATTGCCTTCGCGTCCACCCTCAACCATATCGATCAGGCCATAGCCAATTTCCAGCCGAATAGGATCTTCCACCAGCAGGTCATCCAAGCCCTCTTCGGGCGATGGTTCTTGCGCCGGCTCAAGCTCTTCAGTCACCGCTTCATGCTGCGTCTGCTGCTCTCCTAGTTTTAGATAATAACCCAAGGCCGCCAGACCGAGAGAGAGAATAAGAAAAGGGATAAACGGTAGGCCGGGCACAAGACTCATTAAAAATAGCGCACCGGCTGTGACAAAATGGACTTTAGGGTGGGCTGTAAGCTGTGCTTTGAGTTCGATGGGTAAGGCTTGGCTACCACTGGCGCGAGTAATGATAATACCGGCAGCCGTTGAGATCACCAGAGCTGGAATTTGAGAAACCAGTCCATCACCAACGGTGAGTAGACTGAATACGGCAATGGCATCACCGACAGACATATCATACTGCATGACACCGATAATCAGGCCACCAACCAGATTGATTACCGTGATAATCAAACCAGCTACGGCATCGCCACGCACAAACTTTGAAGCACCATCCATGGAGCCGTAAAACTCCGCTTCACGAGCGACATCTGAGCGACGTTGTTTCGCTTCGGCCTCATCAATCAAGCCGGCATTCATATCCGCGTCAATCGCCATCTGCTTGCCGGGCATCGCATCCAGTGTGAAACGAGCCGATACTTCGGCAATACGGGTGGAACCCTTACTGATGACGACAAAGTTAATCAGTACCAGAATGATGAAAATAATCACCCCGACAACGGTATTGCCGCCCACCACAAATTGGCCAAAACCTTCAATGACATGACCCGCTGCAGCAGGCCCCTCTTGGCCGTGCAAGAGAATCAGGCGCGTGGTGGCCACATTCAAGGATAGGCGAAAGAGCGTTGTCAGCAGCAGTAAAGAGGGGAATACTGAGAATTCAAGTGGCTTAAGTACATATAGTGAGGTGAGCAAAATAAGGATGCCGACGGTGATATTGGCAGCCAACAGTACATCCATCAGCCAGTTGGGCAGTGGCACCATCATTACCAGTAGTATGCCAAGCACAGCGATTGCTAACAGGATATCCGGTTGCCGGCCTATTCGTTGCATTGTCATCATGGCAGCTTGCTGCATCGGTTAGCTGACTCCTTGGTTATTCATGGCTTAGCGATTTTTCATTTTGAAGATTTCCGCCAATATAACGGCAACCGCTTCAAATAGAACTTCAGGGATCTCTTCGCCAATATTAACTTGCTTAAACAAGGATCTTGCCAAAGGTTTGTTTTCACGCATTGGAATATGGTTCTCGCGGGCTAGTTCCCTGATCTTGGCGGCGATGTGGCCTTTGCCCTTGGCGAGCAGTTTGGGGGCGCCAGGGGAGAGTGGGTCATAGGCTAAAGCGATGGAAATATGAGTAGGATTGGTGATTACAACGTCGGCATCGGGTACATCAGCCATCATGCGGTTCTGTGCTTGTTGCATCTGCATCTGGCGGATTTTCCCCTTCATCTGAGGATCACCTTCACTATCTTTATGTTCATCACGCTGTTCTTTTTTTGACATACGCATCGATTTTGCATGCTCCCAGCGCTGATACATGACGTCAGTTAAGGCGAGAGCCACCCAAATGACAGCAACGATCGTCGAAATTTTGACGCTTCCTTCAATGGCAAGCTTGGCAATATCAGACGTTTGTTTAAAGGCCGCATGCATGATATCAGGATACATGGCGGAGGCGACACTGGTGCAGACCACTGAAATAAGGACCATTTTCAGCACAGATTTGACAAATTCGGCCAGTGATTTTGTTGAGAACATGCGTTTAATGCCCGCCACTGGATCTATTTTAGAGTATTTCGGGATTAATGTTTCAAAGGTAAAGACAGGTCCACTGACCATCACTGTTACCAATACACCAAGTAGCATAATGGGGATGGCAAAGGGTAAAATCATCAGTGCCATTTCCGAGCCGACGGAGATAAGTACCTGCTGTATGCCTAAAGGGGTCGGTTCAATTTTAATAGTGCCAGAGAGGTAGTCTGTTAGTAGCTGCTGCATCCTATCTCCCTCCCAGTTAGCGATACCGGTGATCATGACCATGCTTATCATGGTGAAAGTAATCGCCGTGGAGGGTTCTTTACTGCTGGGTACCTGCCCCTTATTGCGGGCGTCCTCAATTTTCTTGTCACTACCTTCCTCGGTTTGTTGGCTCTTATCCTGGTCGTCTGCCATCGTTTAAAGGCCGCTAAAGTGGTGTAGAAAAAGTGGCACTTGTGCGGGTAGCGTGGTGAATGCACTGCTGACCAGGTAGACAAAAGCTGGCATGCTAAGCGAGAAGGTGAGCAGGCCAAGACCAACGGTGAGAGGGGCGCTGACAAAAAATACCTGAATCTGTGGTACGGCACGCGATAGTAGTCCGAGTGCCACATTGATCAGGGTGATTAAAATAATGATGGGGGCGGCAATTTTCAGCCCCAATATAAACATCTGGGCCATGGCATCGGTCAAGATAGAAACAGCTGGAAAATTGAGTGGCTGTTGAATGGGCAGCAGGGTAAAGGATTCGATCAATGCGGCAATGAAAAAATGGTGCGCACCGGCAGATAACCAAAGTAGCATGGCCAGCGCAGAGGCAAAGGTCGAGACAACGGGCTGCTGAGAGTGCGTGGTGGGGTCGAACATATTGGCCATTGCCAGCCCCATGCCTGTACTCATTAAGATGCCGGCAAATTGTACAGCAGCAAAAATAAGCTGGGCAAACAGGGCAACGGCTGCAGCAACCAGAATCTCATGGATGGCTACCAGCACAAAGGAGATCGGTTTTAAGGGGATAACGGCTACGTTATCTTCGACTAAGGGGAAGATAACGATGGTTAGCAGTACAATGAGTCCCACTTTTATTTGCGTGGGTAGTAGCTGATGGCCAAGTACCGGTAGCATCATAATTAAAAAGCTAATACGTAGCATCACTAGCAAGCCAATGATAATCTGATTTATATCGGGCCATGGAATATCCATGCTTACTGCGTCAGGCTGGGGATTAAAGCAAATATCTCATGGGTATATGAGACCATTTTTTCAATCATCCAAGGTGCTGCCAAAATCATGGCGATAAAAACGCAAATGATTTTGGGTACAAAAGTAAGGGTCATCTCCTGAATTTGAGTGACGGCCTGAAACAGAGAGATGGCAATACCGACCACAAGGGCGACCCCTAGCATCGGTAGCGATAGGAGCAGGATTAACTTCAGGGCTTCACTGCCGATTTGAATAACAATATCCGGAGACATGGGGGCTACATGTGGAAGCTGGCGAGCAGGTTGGCGGTGATCAGGTGCCAACCATCCACCAGCACAAACAGGATGATTTTTAGAGGGAGTGAAATCATTACCGGTGGCAGCATCATCATACCCATGCTCATCAAAACACTAGCAACGACCAGATCAAGTACGACAAAGGGAATGTAAATAAGAAAGCCGATTTCAAAGGCTGTCCTTATTTCTGAGATGACAAAGGACGGAATCAATACATGCATGGGCGTATCGGCGGCTTTGGCGGGTTTATCTAAGCGGGCCGCATTCAGAAAAAGAATCAGGTCATCTTCTCGCGTCTGCTTTAGCATAAAGTCACGCAGTGGTGCTAATCCACGCTCAAAGGCGACGGACTGATTGATCTCCTCATTAATATAAGGCGTCAATGCATTGGCATCTATTTTCTGCCATACAGGCATCATGATAAACATGGTGAGAAATAGCGACAGACCAATAAGGATCTGATTGGAGGGCGCTTGTTGGGTTCCCAGCGCCTGACGTAGAAAGGAAAAAACAATCAAAATGCGGGTGAATGAGGTCATCATGACCAAAATTGAAGGAGCCAGTGTTAGAATGGTCAGCAGAGCTAGGATCTTCATGCCATTGAACCAAGCGTCTGGGTCATCACCTTGGCCGAGACTCATAGAGAGGGTGGGGATATCAGCTGCTTGTGTGAGTTGGGGTAGTAGTAGGGCGGCTATGCTCAGGCTAAACCAAAGTAGTTTATTCATGGCTGATGGCCGGGGTCAGTTCTTTTTGTTCGATCGTGCTACTTTGAGCATGGTCACTGCGAAGTTGGATGATGCCCCCGGGAGAGAGTGCCAATAGATACTGTTTTCCTTGATGGTTTATTTCCACAATACTATTGCGGTTGTCGATATGGATTTTTTGCATGACACGAAAATTTGTGCTGTGCTTACCTAGGTGGGACTGCACACGACGCATAGCCCATACCAATAGTGCAAACAAACCGAGAACAAAGGCTAATCCGAGTAGCGATTGCAGCAACATCGGTAACATGGTGAATTCCATTGTGCTTAAGAGAGACTGCTAATACGAGCTAAAGCGGGTACTATTTCTGTGATGCGCACGCCTAATTTCTCACCTGTTGAAACAACTTCTCCTTTAGCAAAGATACTACCATTCGCCAGAATCATGACCTCGGCATTAGCATCTTTATTCATTTCTATAACCATACCACGGTTTAAACGGGCAATGGTGTGTAGGGGGAGCTTAACACGGCCAAGCTCCACGCTGATCTCGAGAGGGACATGCATAATAGCCTCGAGATTAGCTGTTTGTGAATGGTCCTGCTCCATTTGGTTACTCATACTACTCCTCCGATGGGTGCGGGTTCAATGATTTCAGCGGCTAACACGCCCGCTTGTTCCCCTGGCTTGGCATAAAACAGGTGAATCTCATCAACCCAAAGTGAGCAAGGGTCGTTGGGACGGGCATTGATGGGTAGGAAATCACCCGGTTTCATGTGTAAAAAGTCGCCAATATTGATCTGACAGCGCGTGAGTTCAAAACGAACAGACGCGGATGTTTGAGCGATGGAATCTACGAGGTGGTTTGTCCACTCCATATCGGTATCACCCGCTTCATCACTGACAGTGACACGTAGCGTCTCTAATATGGGTTCTAAAAATGGACGGGGGTAATAAATGCCCATTTGGCCACTCAGATCCTCACTTATTTTAATATCAAAAAAACAGCTGAAACAATTTTCTTTGGCACTAGTTACGGCTAAAAATTGTGGATCGTAGTCAAGCTTGCTCATGGTAAAGGTCATCGGGTGAACAGGTAGCCATAACTCACTCATGGTATCACCTAATTTGTTGGCAATGCGCTCAGATAGGCGCAATTCAACGGCGGTGAGTGTTTGCGGTTTGTCACTGGCTTCCCCTTCACCGCCGAGCATCGCATCAATAAAAGCGACAACTAAAGCAGTGTCGAAGCTTATCAGCATGCGCCCGTAGCCTTCTACCTCATAAACAAAATACACTTGCGGCACATCAACCGAGATCACATCTTTGTACATCATGTTTTCAAGGCTGCTGACGACAACGGAGATATCTTGATGGAACAGTTCATCCCACTGGCTATCAAGCAATTCAGAAAGCCTCTCCTGCAGGTTCACAAACATTGGATAACGTTCAGGGCTATCTTCACCGGACATATCAAACTTAAACTCGGTGATATTTTCAGGCTGTTTTATCGGTGGTAGCGAGGCAAAAATAGCGTCTGTTTTTTCTTCAGGCGCCACTTCCGCCATTAGCGCCTCAATCTCTTCAGGAGCCAGTATAGGTTCGCTCATGCTCCCTGCTCCTTATTGAGATACAAAGTCGGTGAAATAGATGCTTTTTATCGGCTTACCGCCAATGATGCGGTTAAGTCGGTAGACCATATCCTCTTTCAATGCGTATTTACCCTGTGGTGTGCGAATATCTGAGAATTTTTTACTGGCAAGCAGGGTAATGATCAGGTCGTTTACTTTGACCATGTTATCAGTGACTTTTATTTTGGCCTCTTCACTGCGTACTTCTAGTTTTATTTTTGTGCGTAAGAAGCGGCTCTCTTCAGTGTCGGCTAAGTTGACAGTGATATCATCAATATCCATCATAATAGGGGGGCCGGTATTTTCATCTTCAGCCTCAGGTATGGCGGTCTCATCGGTCGAAGTAACCTCTGATTTCGCCGTCTCAGTGGCAGGGGGTTCCATATTGAGCATTTTCCATGCTACAAAGCCGCCAACAGCTAGGACGAGTACCAAAAGGACCAGGTTGATGATGGGTAGTAGTCCACCACCCGATTTCCCTGAGTCTTCATTTTTTTCATCTGCCATTATTATTCTCCTGAGTGCTTCTATGAATCATGTGATGATGGTCTGTTACGCATCAGTATGCTGTTGCGTGTACTATCGTTACTGATAAATCATGATCTCTACGCGCCTATTTTTACTGCGTCCAAAAGGTGTTACCTCTGTGGAGATCGGTTGCGATGAGCCGTAACCAACCAGTGATAGTCGATTGGGGCTGACGCCTTCGTTTTCCAGTATATGCAAGACTGATGCCGCTCTGGCTAATGAGAGGCTCCAAGGGTCATCATAAGCGCTTTTATTTAAGTTAATATGCTTGTTGGTGTGTCCTTGTACACGGATTTTTCCAGGTGACATGGCTAGCATCTGGGCGAGTTTTTTGATCACCTCAATGCTCTCTTTTTTTAGTGTGGCGCTACCCTTATTAAATAGTATGGCATCAGGAATGCGGAGATAGAGTCGGTCGTTGACGATGACACCGATAACTTTATGTGTGATGACACTGTTTTTCATGATCGACATGCTGTTTTGGCGCATAGCTAGCATAAGTTCCTTGGTGCTAACGAGCTTCTGCATGCGGAAAGGCGGAATGATTTGGATTTCGGTTTTATCACCGGAACTGAGTACTGATACCGCTTTGCGAAAAGATGACTCGACATCAGAGAGTCCTGTTTTATCCATGGTAGACATGGAGATCAGTAGGATGAAAAAGGTAAGCATCAAGCTGACTAGATCGGCAAAGGTGGTCATCCATGCTTCGGTGTTAGCGGCATATTGTGGTTCTTGTTTTTTCTTTTTAGCCATGATTATTGCCTTGGTTTAGTTACGGCAGAATGCTGTAGCTTATGTAGGGGGCCCTTGCTTGTCTCATCGACTTTATCTGACACAGGACGAAATTTCAGGGTGATTTCAACGCGGCGCGAGAGTTCAGGGTGATTTTTAATAGGATGTTGGTCACCCATGCCCGCGGTGATCATGCGTCCTTTTGGAACGCCGCGCTCGGCAAAGGCTGTGAATACGGCCATGGCTCGGGCAGCAGAGAGTTCCCAGTTGGAGCGGTACATGCCGCCGCGCGTCGGTTTGTCATCGGTGTGACCTTCAATCTGTACTTCAATAACTTCAGGGCGTTGAAAGCTGGTGGCTAAGCGGTTGATCAGCGGTAGGGCACTTTTTGAGATGCCCATTTGGCCACTGGCAAAAGCGATATTCTCGTTAAAACGTATTTTTACACTCTGTTGGTCGAGTGGAATCACCTGCATGGCGTCACCAAGGCCCAAGTCCTTTGCGACTTCCGTCAATTCTTTGGCGGTTCGTTTGGGGGCGGTGGCGCCGTCCACAACAGAGCGCACAGGCAGTGCTGGGCCGTCACCATCGGCTAGATTGGCGCCGCGCGGCATAGGGTTGAAGGTGCCGGCAAGCGAGCCGATTGCAGCCAATCGTTTCTCATCGACAATGACGGCATAGGATGTTAGCAGGATAAAGAAAGCCAGCATCTGCATCATGAGCTCTAAAAAAAGGGCGGCACCAGGGTCGGATGGAAAGGGAAGGATTTCAGGTTTTTTTTCGCGTTTAGCCACTTATCTATCTAGTCGCTTAATCGAAAGCAGATACACGTTCTTTTGGCGGTAAATAACCCATGAGCTTCTGCTCCATAATACGAGGGTTCTCACCAGCTACAAGTGATTGTACGCCAACAAGAATGATCTCATGGATCAGTAGTTCCTGCTTGCTACGTGTTTTTAGCTTTCCTGACATAGGTAGAAACAGGATGTTGGCCATCAATGCGCCATAGAACGTGGTTAGCAGTGCGATAGACATCGAAGGTCCAATCGAGGAGGGGTCACTCATGTTTTGTAGCATCAGTACAAGCCCAACCAGCGTGCCGATCATTCCCATGGACGGCGCATAGGTACCAATAGCTGTGAACATGTCAGCGCCCAGTGAATGGCGTTCACCAACTTTATCCATCTCCATGTAGAGAATTTCTTCAATAGATCCTGGTTCTTGTCCATCTATGGCCATTTGTAGCCCTTTGGCCATAAATTGATTATCAATGCTACCTACCTCGCTCTCTAGCGCCAAGATGCCATCTTTACGTACCGTTTGCGCAAGCTCTACCAGTTTGGCAATGACATCAGGGCCTGTGTCAACTTTATACATGAAAGTTTTTAAAACGATACCAATCACCGAGAGTACATTCTTGAGTGGGTAACCCACGAGTAGTACGCCTACCGTACCACCAATCACAATCAGCATTGATGGGGGGTCGATAAAGCTTGGTAGGCCACTACCGATGGCTGATACCACTAGGCCAAAGGCAATGACAATACCGAGAATTGTAGCTATGTCCACGGAGTGACTCCTAACTTAAAATTTATAGATTATGTAAACCGATACAAAACCGTACGGTCAGAATTATGCGCATAATCCTATCTGTTGGCAACTCTGCCAGAATAGCGGAAAGGATACATGTAAAAAATTGATGCTTATTTATCTATTGCGTTTTGACCGCTGTATGCCTATCATTCGCGCCGTTGAAAGTGAGCTGTGGCTCGCTTTTTTTGTTTTAAGCAAGGCGGATGATGTGATAGAGACAAAAATTGAATCATTGCTTAAGCCCATTACGGACGAGTTAGGCGTTGAGATTGTAAAAATAAAGCTTGGTAATGGCAAAAATCCTCTCCTGCGCGTAACGGTGTATAGGCCTGATGGCGTCGACTCAGTGGTTTTAGAGCGTATTAGTCGGGGGCTTGCGCTGCAGTTAGATGTTGAAGATCCGATCAGTGGCAATTATCGTTTGGAAGTTTCAACGCCTGGTTTGGATTGGCCTTTGACGACAGCAACGGATTTCAATCGCTACAAAGGTGAGTGGCTGAAAGTACAGTTTGTCGATGGCCATAGCCAGGAAGGACGCAATCTGGGTGCGACTGAAGAGGACTCCTTTATATTACAAGTGGCAGTTTCTAAGCGCGCTGAGGATGAACAGTTGGTTATCGAGATGAGAGATGTTAGCAAAGTGGTGCGAACCATTAACTGGAAGGAGGTCTCTCGTGGCAGTAAATAGGAAAACGCTTGCGCGATTTTCAATATCATACGGACAGGTGAGAGAGCAGTCATGAATGTAGAGATGTTACAGGTTGCTGACGCGGTTGCGCGAGAAAAATCAGTTGACAGAGAGCTGGTTCTAGAAGCAATGGAACAGGCACTGAAAACTGCGGCACGCAGAACCTACCCAGGTCTGAATGTGTTAGCTGAGATTGATAGGTTGACGGGCGAGATTCGTCTTTTTCATCTACGCACGGTTGTTGAAGAAGTTGAAGATGAAGAAAATGAGCTAACACTTGAGCAGGGGACGGCTTTGCAAGAAGGTGCTCAGCTAGGCAGTGAGTTTCGCACAACTTTAGCTCCGATCGAGTTGGGACGCATTGCCGCTCAAACGGCCAAGCAGGTAATTAACCAGAAGATTCGTGAAGCTGAACGCGAACGGGTTATCGCTGAGTATGAGCCGCGCGTCGGTGAGTTAATCACTGGTATAGTGAAGCGTGTCGAGCGTGGTAATGTTTATGTGGATCTAGGTCGCGGTGAGGCGGTGATGTACCGTGAGGATCTGTTGCCACGTGAAAGCTTTCATCAGGGTGATCGTGTGCGTGCATATCTACGTGAGGTGAGAAATCAGCCAAAAGGGCCGGTTGTATTTATTTCACGTTCGGATGCAGGTATGGTCCTGCGTCTATTTGAGCAGGAAGTGCCTGAGATTGAAGATGGTATGGTTACGATTCAGGCGATTGCGCGTGATCCGGGTTCACGCAGTAAAATTGCGGTGATCTCAACGGACCCTTCTGTTGATCCGGTGGGGGCATGTGTGGGCATGCGTGGGGCGCGTGTGCAAGCTGTTGTGAATGAGTTGCATGGTGAGAAAATTGATATTATTGAGTGGACAGAAGATCCAGCTACCTTTGTTATCAATGCCTTGGCACCAGCAGATATCGAGCGGGTCATGGTGGATGAAGCAACCAATACCATTGAAGCCGCGGTCAGTGAAGAAAATCTGGCTATTGCCATCGGTCGTCGTGGCCAAAATGTGCGCCTAGCGTCTGATTTGACCGGTTGGCAGATTGAGCTGATGGGTAGTGGCGAAGAGAAAGAACGTCGTCATGGAGAAGTTGCAAAAGCGCGTTTAGTATTCCAAGATGGCTTGGATGTGGATGAAGATTTTGCCTCGGTGTTGGTAGAAGAGGGCTTCTTTTCGCTTGAAGAGCTGGCGTATTGTGCTGTTGATGATATTGCAGCTATCGAAGGATTGGATGCGGATGTGTCACTTGAATTACAGAAGCGGGCACGTAATGTGCTGCTGGATCAAGCGCTGAAACAGGGTAGTGAAGCGGCGGGAAATGAAACGTCGCTGCTTGACCTTGCAGGTATGACCCGTGAGATTGCTGAACAGTTGGCAGCCCGTGATATGCTAACAGTTGAAGCGCTGGCTGATGCTGCCGGCGATGAGATTGAAGATATTGAAGGCTTGAGTCGGGAACTGGCAGATGCTTTGATTATTGCAGCGCGTCAGGCGTGCGGTTGGTTTGACTAAGCTTGACGCTGCACAGCGCAGTTGTATTATCTGTAAGCAGTGTCTGCCTGCAGCTAATATGTTGCGCTTGATTGTGGATTCACAAGGGCAGGTTTGGCCGGATCTGTTGCATAAGATGGATGGGCGTGGTGCTTATCTCTGTATGTCGGAGCAGTGCTTGAGTAGCTGTAGTGATAAACGATTACAGGTTTTAAAACGTGATTTTACTATTGTTTTGCCACAATGGGAAGTTGTACGGGAACGTATGATAGATGTGTTAGATAGGCATCTGGAGCGCAGTTTTAGCCGTGTTCGGCGTAGTGCGGCAACAGGCAGGGATGCAGTTATGCATCGATTGTGGAATAATGCGCCCGTTCTGTTGCTCTTAGCAACTGATGCAGGTGAGGCGATCACACGTCAAGTGCAAGATGCGGCAGAAAAGAGAGAACAGGCAGGGCTAACATATACGCTCATGCTTGTGGTCGACCGGAACTGGTTAGGGCGAATGCTCGGACGGGATCAGGTCGCGGTAGCAGCGCTGGATAGCTCTGCAATGATAGAAAAATTAAAACAATATTGCGTCTGGTTTGGGCGCATGAAGGTATCAGGGTAATTAACGTAGATGGCGAAGCGTATTCTAGATTTGGCAAAAGAACTCGGTGTTGACGCGGCAGAAATACAGCGCGCAGCTGTTAAATGTAATGTTGTGGTGAACGGGCCTACCAGTACCCTTGATGCCGATGATCAGAAAAAAATTCGAACTTCTCTGCAAGATGCAGGGCCTAAGTCAGCTGGAAAAACGCTGACGCTGAATCGTTCGGTGGTCGCAGGGCAGCCACGCAGTGGTGCGAAGCTTGATGGGCGAGGACATTCCGTAGAAGTGTCTGTTCGACGTCGCCACAAGCCAACAGCTGCACCGTCAGTTGAGAAGGTGGCCAAAGTTGTAGAGAAAGAGGCTCCGATTGTGGTTGCAAAAGAGGTTGTGTTAGCGCCAGCTCAACGGGCCGCCGCCGCGGTGGAGCAGAAACGCTTAGCCGAAGCTGAAAGTAAAGCTGCTGCAAAACAACAAAAAGTGGCGCAGGCGGCTGAGACTGCTGCTGCCGATGCCAAAGCAGAGCAGCAGAAGGTGGTTGAACGCGCTGCTGCTTCACAGAAGGCGGCTGCAGCTAGTGTTAAAGCGCCTGTTAAAGTTGAAGTGAAAAAAGAGCCGCAGAAAGCCGCACCAATAGTCAACAGGAAACCTGCCGCAAAGGGTGCGGTATCCAGACCGGCTCAGTCAAGATCAGGTGCTATGAATCAATCAGCAAAAAAAGAGCCAGCCGGCGTAGTTCGTCGTATGGCTGTGAATCCAGCGGAAGTGGCTCGCTTGAAAATAGCGGCAGCGGCAGCTGAACGAACGGCAGCTCAGGAAAAAGCGACCCAAGAGAGAATCGCCAAGCAGAAAGCTGCACAGGCGAGAAGTGGGGGCGCAGCAGGTCAAGCCAGAGAGGGTCAAAATCGTGACCGTCAGGCGAGGCCTACACAGAATAGACCCGCACAGAACAGGCCTACACAGAACAGGTCTACCCAGAATAGACCATCGCAGACAACATCTGCTCAAAGACCACGCTCACCTCAAGGTGCGAATACACCACAAGGACGTAGAGCAGGCTCTCCAGGTGGGGCTAATCGTCCGGCTCAAGATGCTAACCATAAAGGACCACGCACAACGATCCGTCGGGGTTTGACGCCAGCTCAGATTGCTGCTTCAAAAGCACCGAGTTCTTCACTTAAACAGATTGAAAAGAAAATTTCGGATGAACGTGCGATACGCCGTAAGGCGCAGCAACAACGGCCGAATCCAAGAGGACCAGGTGGTTCAGCCGATGCAAGAACGTCGCCGGTGCGTCGTTCACCTTCGGTGTCCATTGCGACACCTTCTTCAGATGCGCCAAAAGCGCCAACGGGGCCAGTTCGTCGTCGTGGTGCACCTGGAGGACCGGGTGGTGTTCACCGTGGCCAGCGCCGCTTGTCACCAGCTGAAAAGGCATCTCGTCGTGCTTACGCTTCCAAGCGTAATGTTGTATTAACGCCACAGCAGGAAGAGCGCATGGCACGTTTGGCTCGTGGTAGCAAACGTCGCAACTCAATTACTAAAGATGATGAGGATTTTGTGATTCGTACCGTTGAAATTACTGACCCAATTATGATTTCTGAATTGGCTAGCCGTATGGCGACTAAGAGTGCTGATGTGGTGAAGAAGCTTTTTGAAATGGGCACCATGGTCACCATCAATGAAGGTATTGATGGTGAAACAGCCGCACTGATTGTTGAAGAGTTCGGTCATAAGGCACGTATTATTAATGCTGCCGCAGTTGAAGATGTGTTGATTGAAGACGTTTCTGAGGATGATGATTCTGATCTTGTACCGCGCCCACCTGTTGTGGTTGTAATGGGCCATGTGGATCATGGTAAAACATCGATTCTCGATGCGCTGCGTAAAGCCAATGTGGCAAGTGGTGAGGCGGGTGGTATTACGCAGCACATCGGCGCTTATATGGTCAAATTGGAAACGGGTGAACGGGTTGTCTTTATTGATACACCGGGTCATGAAGCCTTTACCAGTCTGCGGGCGCGTGGTGCAGGCATGACCGACGTTGTTGTATTGGTGGTTGCTGCCGATGATGGCGTGATGCCTCAAACAGTAGAAGCTTTGAACCATGCCAAGGCTGCCGGTGTGCCGATGATTGTGGCTGTGAATAAGATGGATAAAGATGGTGCCGATCCTGAAAAGGTGATGCGTCAATTGGCTGATCACGGTGTGTTGTCAGAAGATTGGGGTGGAGACACGATCTTTGTACCGGTATCTGCGCATACCGGTTTAGGCTTAGATGATCTACTGGATATGTTAGCACTACAGACTGAAGTGCTTGAACTTAATGCTAATCCAACACGTCGCGGTAAGGGTGTAGTGATTGAATCACGACTAGATCGTGGACGTGGTCCTGTTGCGACGGTACTGGTGCAGAATGGTACCTTTAAGCAGGGTGACACTGTTGTTGTCGGTTCTGTAACAGGTCGCCTTCGTGCGATTGTCGATGAAAATGGTGTGCAACATCGTACGGCTGGCCCATCTATACCATTCGAACTGCTGGGCTTGGGCTCAGTACCTGAATCTGGGCAAGAGATTTTTGCCGTTGAGAATGAGAAGCAGGCACGTGATATTGTTCGTTATCGTAAGGATAAGGAACGTGAAATGGGTGCTAATGCTATGCAGCGGGCAAGCATGGATGAGCTGTTTGCTAATCTGCAAAGCGATATGAAAGAGGTGCCTGTTGTTATCAAGGGCGATGTAACAGGTTCGGTTGAAGCGATGGCTGATTCTCTGGGTAGAGCTGGAACGGACGAAGTGAAGATCAAGGTTATTCATAAGGGTATTGGTGCTATTAGTGAAACCGATATCATGCTGGCTTCCGCTTCTGATGCGATTGTGATTGGCTTTAATGTACGTCCTGAGGCCAAAGCCAAGCGTCTGGCTACAGATGAAGGCGTTGATGTCCGCTTCTATTCGGTTATTTATGATGCGATTGATGATCTTAGACAAGCGATGGCTGGCGTACTGACACCGGATAAAGTTGAAAAAGTTACGGGTATTGCCGAAGTACGAGAGGTATTCCAGGCACCGAAAATTGGCGCGATTGCCGGTTCTTATGTTACTGAAGGCTATGTGGTTCGAGGTTCACTGGTACGCATCAAACGCGATTCTGTAGTTATTCATGATGGCGTGTTGAGCTCTCTGCGTCGCTTCCGTGATGATGTCAAAGAGGTTAAAACTGGCTACGAATGTGGTATTGGCGTAGAGAAATTTAACGATGTTAAGGTGGGCGATAGCTTCGAGTTTTATATTATCGAGGAAGTTGCAGCGACGCTGTAGGTTTGGATATGCAGAAGATTCCAGCTGTTCAGCAGCGATTTTTAATTGATATTCAACGCCTTTTAGCGACTCTGTTATTGCGGGATGTGGCAGATCCTCGCTTTTCAGGTGTTTCGATCACACGCGTGGAGCGCTCGGGGAAACAGCTGGTGACAGTTTGGGTCTACCGAGGTAATGGCTGTGATGCAGCAATATGTATGAGTGCGTTGGAACGTATGACGCCCCATTTTCAGCATGAGTTGCGTAGGGCGATGGATAAGCGCAAGTTGCCGAATCTACGCTTTCGCTGGGATGAAAACTTTGAAAAAAGCGGTGCTGTGATGCAGATGCTTAGAGACTTGGAACGTCCTTGAGTTCACTATCACTACAACCGTTGTTTGAGGATGTTGATTGGCAACCCGTCATAGCAGCCATGCACAGAGCAAAGCACATTGTGCTGACTACCCATTGTAATCCAGATGGTGATGGTATTGGCTCACAGATGGCGTTATTTGATCTATTGAGTGAGTTAGGCGATAAGCATATATCGATGCATAATCGGGATGGTGTGCCGCGCATTTACACTTTTTTGAAACATGCTGATAAGGTTCAAAGGGGCGATGCTGCTATTGTAGCGGACAAGCCTGATCTGATCATTGCTCTGGATTGCGGTGGGCGTGGCCGTTTGGGCATGGATGAAGCCTGGTTTGCCGGGGCTACTCTGATTAATATAGACCATCATGCCAGTAATCGTCTTTTTGGTGATATTAATATGGTTGATGCGCGTTATTGTGCTACGGGTGCAATGATTTATGACCTGCTTATTGCTATGGAGCTATCGCTTAATTTCGATCGGGCTACTGCACTGTATGCTGCTATTTTAACAGATACTGGCTGTTTCCGTCTGGCTAGTGCTACACCTGATGTTTATCGCATGGGGGCAGCCCTTATCGAAGCAGGGGCGCGGCCTTGGCAGGTGAGTGTTGAGGTGTATGAGCGCCGGTCATTATCAGGCATGAAGATGATGACAGCCTGTCTTGAAACATTAAAGATCCGCGATGCAGGCCGTTCAGCATGGGTGTTTGTTACCGAGCAGATGTATCAGGAAACGGGCGCAGATGTCGAAGATACGGAAGGCTTGATTGATTATGCTCGCAGTATTGATGGTGTCGAAATCGCTGTGTTGATTCGTAGTGATGAAGTCAACTTTGGTGCATGGAAGGTTAGTTTTCGT
This sequence comes from Mariprofundus sp., assembly GCA_030950555.1. GTDB lineage: Bacteria > Pseudomonadota > Zetaproteobacteria > Mariprofundales > Mariprofundaceae > Mariprofundus. The sequence goes on from JAUZRH010000236.1 coordinate 27,059, forward strand.
GGTAAAACAATTGCCAATGTTGGCGCCTTAGCTGGCACCTTGGGTGGTGGTGGCCATGTGCATGCCGCAGGCTGTCAGTTGAAAGGCAGTTATAGTCAAGTATTAACGCAGGTACAGCTTGCAGTGAGCAACACGCTGCGCGTATCTGCTTCAAACTAAAGCATTGCAAAGTGAATTAAATAGGTCGGCTGTAAAAGGCCATGCGACTAAAAGTGAACATCCCCTGTCCGGTATCGTATTTTTAGACAAGCCGTATGGCTGGTCATCACGCCAAGCAGTCAATGAATTGATTCGACTTTTTAGCAGGCCTGGATGCAAGCGCATCAAGGCGGGTCACGCCGGCACGCTGGATCCACTGGCAACGGGTATGTTGCCAATTCTGCTCGGCGAAGCAACGCGCTATGCTGAGCTAGGACTAACAGCTGATAAATCATATCGGGTGACCTTTGATCTCTCTTATCAAAGCGATACGCTTGATTGTGAAGGGGCGATTACGGGTCGCTTTACTGAGGCGGTAAGTTGTGAGCAACTTGAGACAGCGCTCGCAGCTTACCATGGTTTGATCCAGCAAGTACCACCTGCTTATTCGGCGATTCGTATTGATGGCAAAAGGGCTCATGCACTGGCACGCCAAGGTGAAGAAGTGCTCATCCCCGCGCGTCCGGTTACGATCCACCGCATCAAATTACTAAACTTTGATACACCTCTGGTGACCCTAGAAGTGGAGTGCTCAAAAGGAACTTATATCCGTTCTTTGGCGCGTGACATTGGTGAAAGCTTAGGTGTGGGCGGTTGCGTTACTGCCCTGCGTAGGCTCTCCACAGGCGGCTGGCCTGAGGCAATGATGGTAACTCAGGATCAGCTGCAAGCTCAGCCAGATGGCTCTGTTCTGCCGTTAGCTCAGTGGCTGAGAGATATGCCGTCACTGCCGTTGTCTACTGCGTTGGCTATCAGGTTTCTGCAAGGGCAACGTATTCAACTCGATCAAGGCGCTGATTATCCTCAAGTGACGGCGGATCAACTGCTTGTTTCCGTTTATTCAGAGCACATATTATTAGGTACGGGCATGCTTAAAGCGGGTCATCATCGGGCTGTACTGCACCCGGCGCGTATCTTACCCTCGGCGCAGAGAAGCTTTATATGAGTGATGAAGAAATAAATAAAATTAAAAAAAGAAATGGCACCATCCTGATGATTACCATGGCTTTAATGCTGCTATCGGCCTTGATCAGTGCAAATCAGGAAAAAACAATATCAGAGGAGAGTAACGTGGCTCTATTTAGTAAAGCACCAAAAGCTGGCGATAAAGGGATTCCAGAGGGAAACCATATCCGTATTGAAACTGAACATGGTTCAATTTTCATTGAACTCTATGCTGACTCAGCGCCGAATACTGTAGCCAACTTTAAAGCGCTTACAGGTAAAGGCTATTATGATGGCTTGCTCTTTCACCGAGTAATTGCCGGTTTTATGGCGCAAGGTGGCGATCCAAAAGGGACAGGTACGGGTGGTCCCGGTTACAGTGTGAAGGCCGAGTTTAATGAACGTAAACATCAACGTGGTACGTTGGCGATGGCTCGCTCTGCTGATCCTGATTCAGCCGGTAGTCAGTTTTACATCTGCTTCGGCCCGCAGCCCCATTTAGATAACCAGTACACTATTTTTGGGCAGGTCATAGAAGGCATGGATGTGGTTGACCAAATTAGCCAGGGCGATGCCATGACCAAAGTGACTGTAGAACCTTAATTGTTGGTGTATGTTTGAGGGCTGTTTTCAGCCCTCGAGAGTGATTCAAGTATGGGTTATCAGTGATTCCCGAAGCTTAAATCGGGAATTCACTTCAGATCAAACGCTCTGTTTGATTCGGGCATAGATTCATTAGCAAGTATAAAGAGTGAGCCAGTCCCAGACACCCCCGCCCGTCATTCCCGAGGCTTAAATCGGGAATCCACATCAACATGAATGCTCTGCTTGATACCAAAGGCAATGGATTCCCGCCCCACGCCTTCGCGGGGGGGGCAGGTTCTTCACGGGAAGCAAGGGGCGGCGTTCCCGCTACTTGCTTCCCGAGGGTTAAATCGGGAATCCATATCAAAGTAAACGCTATTTTCCTCGTGCCTATGCGGCAAAACCATGGCTTTGGCTGTAATAGTTGAATCTGAATGATGCATGAGCCGGCTGATGATTACTTCTACTCTGTCAGGGTTGTTGTGAAGTGTTGTAGCCAGATGTGGAGGTCGCCAGAAGCTGTGGTGGCATGGGCTTGGACGATGGTGGGTTGATCTGAAATTTGTGTGGTGACTTTGGCGTATAGGGTGGTGTCATCACCGCTATTTTTTAAGTCGGTAAAGGTAATACGTAGGTTGCTAAAGTCATGACAGGCTTGGCTGCTCTGGATATGTAGTGTGCGCCTACCTGCGCTTAAGATGTGAGCTGAAAATGAGTCGCTGCACTCTTTGCCGCTAAAGCGTTGCAGGTGAATCGGAATAGGTGGCGAAAAAGCGTGCATAAGTTCGCTTGTTTTGTCAGGTAGTGAGGGGACTTCGTCATCGATAATACCTCCTACGTCGTACAGGGTCATCTGATATGAAATTCCCTTCGGCATAACATTCATCTTTCCATCGATACGTAACTCAACAGCAGAGTCGCTTAAGGTATTTTCTGATATCAGAATCTGTCCACCAATGGTATAGGATTCGATGCGTGATGCGGTATTTACCACGCGTCCTACGACACCGTATTTGCTGCGTTTGTGTGAGCCAATATTGCCGACAATGGCTTCTCCAGTATGTAATCCTATACCCATCTCTACTTCTGGATAGCCATGCTGACGAAATTGTTGGTTGACCACATCCATCGCCTGCTGCATCTCAATAGCGCAGCGAATAGCGCGCAAGCTATCATCAGGGTGTTGTAGTGGGGCGCCAAAAATAGTGAGTATAGCATCGCCGATAAATTCATCGATAGTACCCTGATGGTGTTGGATAACATCGGTCATCTTGGCAAGGAAAGTATTGATCATTTCGACCACCGCCTCAGCAGGCAGTCGTTCAGCAATGGTCGTGAAACCGCGTAGATCAGCCATCATAATAGTTACTTTTCGCTTTTCTCCGCCGAAGTTCAGCCCTTGTGGTGTATCGATCAAGGTATTGACGATCTCTTCAGAAAGATAACGACCAAAGGTGTCTCGTATAAAGTGATAGGCAGAGCGTAGTTTAAGCTGTGTTGCTACGCGTGCTAAGACAATGGCCGGGGTGACTGGTTTGCTGATATAGTCAACCCCGCCCACTTCAAAGCCGCGTATTTCATCGCGGGTCTCATTTTTAGCAGTGACAAATAGAACAGGAATGCCTTCACTGTGTGCATCACTTTTGAGTCTTTCGCATACTTCATAGCCATCAATACCGGGCATCATCACATCCAAGAGTATCAAGTCAGGTGGGGTGCCATTTGCGCATAGTTTTATCGCTTGCATGCCGTTGATTGCGACCTTGACCTTGTAATAGGGTTTAAGAATGCCCCGCAGTACATCGATATTTTCAGGGGTATCGTCAACGACCAGTATGGTGGCTTTTTCGTGCTTCATCTGTTTAGTGAACGACCTGTTCACTTTCCTGTTCATTGGCCTGGGCGAGGCTCTGTTCAAAAATAGCTCTGAAATTAACAGGTTCCATCAGTAGTGGCATAAATCCACCATCGATCGTCAGCTGGCTAATGATCTGCCTTGTATAAGGGAATATGATGGTAGGACAGTCAACCGAAAGCAGCAGAGGCATGTGTTCTTCAGCAATATTGCTGATGAAAAATACAGCGGCTTGTTCAACCTCAATTTCAAATAGTAATTTGTCACTTTCACTATCGTTAGATTTAGCTGATATTTTCAAAGAAACTTCCCAATGTTCACCATCAATCTGTTTATGCTCAACGGCTAAATTAATCTCTATTTTAGGCTGGCTACCAGGGATAGTGAATATTTCTGGTGCATTTGGGTTTTCAAATGAGATATCTTTTATATATAATTTTTGTAAGCTGAAGGTAGGTGTGGTTACTTCAGCGGTGCTTTCTTGGTCTGTCATTACGCTCGTCCTTGGTTTTTTATTAGATTATTTTATTGATTATTCCCGATCTGTTCGGAAATACACCCATACAGCGGTGATTGATATGCTATGCAAGCATAGTTGCTGCAAGGCTATCACATAATATCTTTACGCCAAAGACGAAGATAGACGGGGTGTCTTGGTTTACCACGTTTTGTCAGGCCGTAGTATTTAAAGGTGATGATTTTTCCTATGGGTGGTGGTGTGGTTCTTAGTTGGTGATTTAAGCCGCTGCCAATGGAGATGATTTGACCATTATGCAGACGACACATAAGGGCTCCAGTAAGGTCTGTGAGTTTTCCTTTGCCGGCTTTATATGCGACAATCGAACACTCTGCATCTTCACTTTTTTTTACTTTTAGTGCATTTGAACTGCGGCCGTTCTGATAGGGTGACGTTGGGTTTCTTACTACCAAGCCCTCTGCTCCCAAGCGGGTAAGAGCGTGTAAATATTGTTGCATGTGGTGCTTATCTTTGCATGGAAGTTGTTTAATGATATGGAGATAGGGGGCGCTGTGTGTCGACAAATAACGACTGAGTATGGTCAATCTCTGTGCTAGGCCGCCGTGTTGACCTGGCAGCTCAAATATTTGGTATGTTAGCTCATTCCAGCCATGATGCGGACGCTTTCGACGGACGATTGAAACGATGCGCTCAAAGTCTCCTCTTTTGCTCCATAGTTCACCATCAAGCGCAAAAGGAGGGAAGCCATTTGTAAACCATTTAGGTGCGGCAAACAGGTGGCCACCTCGGCTGATTAATTGCTGTCCATCCCATCGGGCTCTTACCCCATCAAGTTTTTCGCTCATCAGCCAACCGCTGATATCTTGCGATGGCTGCCAAGTTTTTAGTAGCAGTAACGCGGGCTTAGATAGAGCGGTTGTGGGTAGATGGATGAATAAAAAAAGTAGCGCTATAACAGTTATTACTGGAGCTTTTGGTGAATGAAGTCGGGTAAATGACGTCACTGTTTAGTTAACGCAGTTTGGGTGATAGCATCGGTTGTATCTGATGATGAAGTAGCTGCTTGATAGGTGTGGTCAATGAAGTCGGGGTCATTCTGGATGATCAGTGGTTTAGCGCTGCAAAGCTAGTGCCGTAAAGGCCGCTACGCCGCTGCTCATGCTGTCTTCTTCAAGGTTAAAGCAGGGGTGGTGTAGCGGATAACGGGTTTCAGGGCGCCCTCCAGTCCCTAAACGAAACAGACAGCCAGGGGTGGTGTGGAGAAATTCGGCAAAATCTTCACCTCCCATAGAGGGTTCTTGAATTTGTATGAGATCAACATCAGGTAAATATGCTTCAAACAGAGCGGTAGCTTCGTGTATGGCTTGGGTGTTATTGCTTAACACAGGCGTTGCCTGACGCAGCGTAAAGCTGGCCGTTGCGCCCCACAGTTCTGCAGTTTGTCGGATAATTCGATCCATACGCGAGCGAATCTCCTCATGCACTTCTGTATGCAGACTGCGAAGCGTGCCTGAAAAAAAGAGTGATTCAGGTAAGACATTGCCAGCATGACCGCCGTGAATCTGGCCAATAGTCAGTACGGCGGGATGGAGTGGGTTGATCCGTCGACCAATAATCTGGTGTAGTGCTTGAATGATATGGGTGGCGATTAAAATCAGGTCTGTGCATTCATGTGGGCGAGCGGCATGGCCACCGTGGCCCTTGAGTTCTACATCAAACATGTCTGCTGCAGCGCACATTGCCCCTTCTCGTAAGCCAATGGAGCCAGCTGGAAGATACGGGTAAACATGTAGGGCATAGATATAAGAGGGTGTTATATGATTAAAAACACCATCCCTCAGCATAGCAGAGGCACCTTTACAGCTCTCTTCTGCTGGTTGGAAAACAAAGGCGAGATTATAGTGCAAAAACTGCTTTAGCTGTACGACCGCCTGAATCGTTCCTAGTAGTATGGCGGTATGGGCATCATGGCCGCAACTATGCGAAACAGTGTCTACAGCGGAGATGTAGCTGCAATCAGGTGACTTTTCTTGAATAGGAAGCGCATCCATATCTGCTCGGAAGGCCAGCCATGGTCGTTTGTCATCAATCATGATCATGGCAAGAACGCCGTAACCACCGATTCCTTCTTGCACTGTCAGTCCAAGCTCACGGCACTGTTTGGCGACCAAGAGGGCTGTTTGCTTCTCGGCGCCAGATAGTTCTGGGTGGCGGTGGAGTTGTCGACGTGTTTTGATGACATTTTCCATAACGCTATCAATACATTTCTTTAGTTGTTTAGGGTTTATTTTCATTGGTTCCAGCCATCCTGTTGCCGCATCATATTAATCACTGATGGGAAATTATTGTCTGATTTATAGAGCGCGCGTTGCATGGCTGCGCCACCACCATGTTTCCGCCACGGTTGCAGACGAGCGGCTACCAGCTCCAGTTCACTCGTGTTGATATTGTACTGGGCCAGTTTATTTAAACGCATCTCAAGCCAGTCAAGTAGGGGAATTAACTGCTCGGTGAAGGGGTCAATCATGGTGGCATGCATGCCATAACGGCTGGCACGCCAACGATTTTCACGTATTAATGATGGATGTACATGAGGGGTTTTGTCCGCATGCATGGCGGCGATTGCTTCAGCTCGTACATAAGCGACATAGGCCGCTGCATCATCCTTGTTGACCAGCATATCGGCAATACGAATTTCCAACGTGCCAAAGTCGGGGTGTGGGCGCATCTCCCACCATATATCACGCACAGAATCGATACTGCCGGTGCTAAGAAGCCGACTGGCACAGTGTTCAAAATCATGCCAGTCATCAAAATAGAAAGGCATGCCTCCTTGGCTCAGTCCTTCAAATATTTTGATGCGGCTTGCTGCCAGGCCCGTATCCTCCCCTTGCCAGAAAGGCGAGTTGGCTGAAATGGCTAAAAAAACGGGCATAATGGGTAGTAGGTGGTTCATGGCGTGGATGCAGGTGTTACCATCCTTCATGCCTATATGAACATGGGTACCAAAGATGTTAAAGCGGCGGGCCATCATCTGTAGTCGCACAAGCAAACGGGCATAACGATCATCATCCGTAAGCTGCTGATCACGCCAGCGTGAAATAGGATGGGTGCCCGATGAGAGTAGGCTTGCCTGTTGAGTGGCGAGAATTTGGCTTACTTGATGGTGTAGTGTTTGTAGTTGATCAATCGCATCAGCCGTGCAGGTGTGGATATCGGTGTTGATTTCAACTGTTGATGTAAATAGTTCGGGTTTAATGCGCGCTGAATCACCCACCGTTTTAAACACGAAGGGAGCAGCGGGGACCTGTTCGCCGCTAAGAGTATCAACTGTCATCCACTCCATCTCCACGCCCAGCGTGCCAGCAGCGGAGTTTTGGAAGGGAATGCAAGGTGTGTGCTTACTCATAGCCAAGAGTATAGCTTATCTTGGCAATAATTGAACAGACAAGATATGTGGACTGCTGTCTAGGATTTTAAGTTGCAGGGTAGCTTGATTGTTAGATGACTCCAAGCGTGAGCTGTTGCATAGGGAGAAGGACTTTAGCCCCGCATAAACCCTCGCCACGGTAATGCCATTCAAAGACCCCCGCCCGTCATTCTCGAGGGTTAAATCGGGAATCCACATCAAAATAAACGCTCTGCCTAACATCAAAGCCATGGATTCCCGCCCCACGCCTTCGCGGGGGCAGGTTCTTCACGGGAAGCTTGAGCGGTGTTCCCGCTATGCGATAGGGTTCATTAGACGGCCCGAATCAATCAGACTCGGTTTTGGTTGTTTGGCTAACCCTATCGCGTAGCGGGAACGCCGCCACTTGCTTCCCGTGAAGATGCGGGGCGGGAATCCGGCCTAATTCCGACTTTATGCAACAGGTTTAGCAGTCTTGGACAGCATCCTAAGGGCCGCGGAAAAAATAAAGTATCCAGGTTATGCGCAGGATAGTTGTTGGATTCAAGGCGCCAAATCAAGCGCATAGCAGGGCTATGTAACTGATTTGGCA
>JAUZRH010000237.1 GCA_030950555.1 Mariprofundus sp.
TAAGGGCCGCGGAAAGAATAAATCATCCACGTGCTGGTCTATAAGTCCGCATTCTGCGTTGCCACAGAGTTACTACTAAGGACAGTAGGCTATCGCGCCCATTCAGGGCTTGCTTATGCGCTTGATTTGGCGCCTTGAATCCAACGACTATCCTGCGCATAATCTGGATACTTTATTCTTTCCGTGGCCCTAAAAACAAATCCACATGCGTATGCCATTGGAATGAAATACCTTCTCTAATGAAATAGAGACAAGGAAAAACAAAAACAGGAGATCATATGTCAGAAGCCATCATTGCAGCCAAAACACCCGCCGTACTGGAACTGGAGCCAGGCACCTACTACTGGTGCTCTTGCGGAAAATCAGCCAACCAACCATTTTGTGACGGTTCCCACGCTGGCACCGACTTTGTACCAAAGGTACTTGAAATAACCGAGAAAAAAACTGTCGCCCTGTGCAATTGCAAGCAGAGCAAGAACCCACCTTTCTGTGACGGCGCCCACAGCCAGCTCTAATAAACAGCTAGCGATTCAAGTATGGATTGTCCATCATCCCGATCTGATTGGGAATCCATTTGGTGAAGAATGTGAGTGATAACAATGGATTCCCGCCCCACGCGTTCGTGGGGCGGGAATGATGAGAAAAGATATCTTCAAACTTGAGAGCCACTTGCAAAACTCGGTTTCCCTTTTAAGACGGGACAACAATGATTACAACAATTTACGTCATGATTGAGGTGCGCGGAACAAACCGTCTCTTTGCTCGTCATTCCCGTGAAGACGGGAATCCATTAGTTTTAGAAACAAGCAGAGCGTTTCAGATATGGATTCCCGATTCAACCCTCGGGAATGACGGTCTCTTGCCATGAAATGACGGCAAGGGCATGGTGGTTCCATACGCTGAACGCAGCCTAGAAATGCACCGGAGTGGGGCAGTTAATCGCCGCTCTTGGGTTTTGCAAGAGGCTCTTGAATCACTATATTATACGTAACTGAATCTCACGAAACAAAAGGGAGCACCAATGATAAACTTATTCACACCGATCACGCTCGGTAAGGTAACACTGAAAAATAGAGTGGTTATGGCACCGATGACACGCAATCGCGCACCAGAATCACTCCCTACGCCGCTTATGATCGAGTATTATAAACAGCGTTCTAGCGCTGGGCTAATCATCACCGAGGGTGCACAAATCTCTGAGCAGGCTGTCGGTTATCCAGCCACGCCGGGGATCTATAGTGACGCACAGGTCGCCAGCTGGAAAGCTGTTACCAACGCAGTTCATGATGCTGGCAGCCGCATCTTTGTACAACTCTGGCACTGCGGCCGCGTATCACACCCCGATTTTCACGCGGGCGAGCTACCCGTTGCAGCAAGTGCGCTTAAACCTGCCGGTCAGGCATTTACCTATGAAGGGCTGAAAGATTTTGTTACCCCTCGCGCACTTGATGTAGCAGAGATCCCCTCCATTATTGAACAATATCGTCATGCGGCAGCCCAAGCGATAGCTGCCGGTTTTGATGGCGTAGAGATTCATGCCGCTAACGGTTACCTACTCGATCAGTTCCTGCGTGATGGTAGCAATAGCAGAAGCGATAATTACGGCGGCTCTATTGAAAATCGTAACCGACTGTTACGGGAAGTTACCCAAGCAGTCTGCGATGAGATCGGCGCTGAAAAGGTAGGCATCCGTATCTCACCCGTTAACGGTTTCAATGACATGAGCGATACTGACCCCCAATCACTGTTCAACTATGTAGCCACGACCCTCTCGGCACTCAAACCCGCCTATCTGCATGTGGTAGAAGTATCTATGACTGGAGAAACAGATACAAGCGTCGATATGGTACAAATTCGCAACAACTTTGAAGGCTTTTATATCGCCAATGGTGGTTATGATAAAGCACGCGGCAATCACACGTTAGAAGGTGGAACGGCCGATATGGTCGCCTATGGCATCCCCTTTATAGCCAACCCTGATCTGGTCGAGCGCTTTCAACAGGATGCTGCTCTAAATGATGCAGATCAGGCTAGCTTCTATGGTGGCGATGACCATGGCTATACCGACTACCCTATGTTGAATGCAGGCTAAGCAAAAAGATACCAAGGTATCGCAGTCAGGTGTGCATAGACGCCTGACTGCGATTGCCGCCCTGCTGGCGATGCTAGGACCATTCACCATTGACACCTATCTACCCTCCTTCCCTGATATTGAGAATGATTTTGCTGTCAGTCGCGCCATATTATTGCAAAGCCTCGGAATCTACTTGGTGGCATTCGCCATATCGACACTCTTTTGGGGGCCATTGGCTGACCGTATCGGGCGCCGACCAGTTATTCTCATAAGCCTATCACTCTATCTTATTGCCTCCGCTGGTTGCGCCTTGGCTACGGATATCGATCGTTTTTTACTACTGCGCATGCTGCAAGGACTGGCTGCGAGTGGCGGCTTTATTGCCAGCCGCGCCATGATTCGGGATGCTCATGATGATCGATCTGCACATCAGGCCATGGCTCAAGTCATGTTACTCTTTGCCATCGCACCAGCTATAGCGCCCATTCTCGGTGGCTGGCTACATGATCAATTCGGTTGGCACAGTGTATTCTGGTTCCTCAGCTCCTTTGCCATGCTACTGATACTGTTAGTTATCTTTACCGAAGAGACGTTAATCAGCTCTCATCGTCAATCATTTCACCCTTTCGCCGTGATACGCGTATATTTGCAAACCATCAAAAATAGCGCGTTCCTGCAGATGGTTTTCACCATGGCATTCAGTTTTGCCGGACTGTTTCTCTATATTGCCGGTGCCCCCACCGTGATCTACGATTTTTTAGAACTAGGCAGCAATGATTTCAGCTATCAATTCATTCCTATGGTCGTTGGCATGATGACGGGTGCTTTTATCTCCAGTCGTATGGTACACTACTACAGTAAACAACGTATTATCACCCTTGGCATGGCTATCATGACGTTTGCCGTCTTTATTAACCTCTTGCAGACGCTCATGCTTCAGGTAAGCATTATATCGGTGGTTGCACCGCTGGTTATTTATGCCCTTGGACTCTCCATGACGATGCCCGCTCTTACTGTGCTAGCACTTGATTGCTTTCCCCACCACCGAGGAGCAGCAGCTTCAATGCAGGGCTTTCTACAAATGGTGATCTGTGCAACAGTCGCTAGCGTTGCCGTACCACTACTGCATAACGAGCCCATCTATTTCGTACTCGGTCAGGCACTCTTTCTGATTATCGCTCTGAGACTATGGCTGCAATTGACCCCTTCTTGTCGGACGTCAATGTTGAATAGAGAACACCGAGAAACTTAGGAGCATTCACCACAGAGAACGCAGAGAAAACCGGATAAGCACTTGTGAATCCTGGCTTCCCTTTTAAGACGGGACATCTGCAATGATAAAAATTACGCGATGCTTTCGGTTATAGTATTTTTTTATTCAACAAAGGGCTTGACCTCAATCCCCATAGCCTTTCGACCTAAGCCTGACGGCCATAACGCGTGAGAGACTCCCTGCCCTTGCCGTCATTTCACGGCAAGAGACCGTCATTCCCGAGGATTGAATCGGGAATCCATATCTGAAACGCTCTGCTTACATAAAACCAATGGATTCCCGTCTTCACGGGAATGACGGGCGTAATACTTAAATCACCTTACCATGCGTAGAGATGTGTATTGTTGTCCCGTCTTAAAAGGGAAGCCTGAATCCTGCACCATTCGGCTTGATTTTACTCTGTTTACACCTCAGTGAAAATAATTTTTCTCGTCATTCCTGCGAAGAACTGCCCCCGCGAAGGCGTGGAGCGGGAATCCATTGGTTTCAGAATCAAGCAGAGCGCCTATTTTGATATGGATTCCCGATTTAACCTTCGGGAATGACGGGCGAGTTTCTGATTGATTCAGGCAATCTAGAACTAAGGGCCGCGGAAAGAATAAATCATCCACGTGCTGGTCTATAAGTCCGCATTCTGCGTTGCCACAGAGTTACTACCAAAGACAGTAGGCTATCGCGCCCATTCAGGGCTTGCTTATGCGCTTGATTTGGCGCCTTGAATCCAACAACTATCCTGCGCATAACCTGGATACTTTATTCTTTCCGTGGCCCTAACCCTATCGCGTAGCGGGAACACCACTACAGAAGGCGCTCTGCAATACAAGCATTCACCTGATAGGTAGTCCCACTTTAAGGAGCCAATTGCAAAACTCGTGAGCGGCGATCGGCGGCCCCACTTTGGCCCATTTCCGCGCTGTTGTTTGCTCCATGGAACCACCATGCACCTCATTCCACCTCATTCCACCTCATTCCACCTCAAAAATGGACTCAAAGTGGGATTGCCGCTCATACACCCAGAGTTTTGCAATTGGCTCTAAGGATTACTAAAAAGCCAAAAAGTGGGAACACAATTGCAACAAATCCCCCCTGTATTTCGACAGCCTACCCAAAGGCCCGACCCAGCAGCTACCCCCCACCACACACACAATCACCATAACATGTGAGCATTAGATCACATGTCCTAGGGACCTAACCCCATTAGAAGTAAGTGGAGTATCCATACAAATGCGGAGATCTATCTGCTGACTTTAGCTCGATCAGAGCCGAAA
>JAUZRH010000238.1 GCA_030950555.1 Mariprofundus sp.
TGGCGCAGGTGAGAATGAAGTTGCCCTCCATTTTTTTTATCAGTCAAGATAAACTGGTAAATTGTCTCATGGTGCACCGTAGCAAAGCCATCACCTTTTAGTCGACAGACGGCTTGCTCAGTACTCCAATCTTCCTCAATAAGGAGCGTTATTTTAGCCTTTAGTTCATCGGTAAGTTTGATGGCTTTGGACTTAGGGCCGCGGAAAGAATAAATCATCCAATTCTGCTGGTCTATAAGTCCGCCTTCTGCGTTGCCAAATCAGTTACATAGCCCTGCTATGCGCTTGATTTGGCGCCTTGAATCCAAACTTCTATCCTGCGCATAACCTGGATACTTTATTCTTTCCGTGGCCCTTAAAAGGGAAGGGCACTTTTACTATTTAGCTTGTCAACAGAATTTGAAGGATGCCAAAAAAAAAGGCTGCACATAGTGCAGCCTTTTTAGTTAAACAATCAATTAATGTTTCTTTTTCTTTAGCCAGTCTAGTCTAGCAGCAGTAATCGCTAAGCCAGCTTGTGCTTTAGCAAGATCCACTTCACCGTCTTTAGAATCTATCAATTCCTGCGCTTTACGAGCCGCTTCCACAGCCTGAGCTTCATCCAGATCAGAAGCACGTTCAGCAGAGTCAGCCAAAACAGTAATCATATCTGGCTGCACTTCTACAAAGCCACCCGATACAAATACCTCATCAACATCATCTACGCTTTTGGTAATACGCAATTCACCCGCACAGAGCTGAGCAATCAGCGGTGTATGTTTAGGCATGATGCCTAACTCACCAGCTAAACCCGGCGCAACCAAAAAGGTGCATGAACCACGGTAAACTTCTCGTTCCGCAGTCGCAACCAGTATTTGCATCGTAGAACTCATCAGCCCTTAGCCGCCATTTTTTCAGCCTTGGCAACAGCTTCGGAAATTCCACCAACCATATAGAAAGCCTGCTCTGGAAGGTGATCATATTCACCCGCAAGAATTCCCTTAAAGCCTTTGATGGTCTCATCACGTTTTGCATAAACACCTGGAGAACCAGTAAATACTTCAGCCACATGGAATGGCTGCGACAGAAAACGCTGAATCTTACGAGCACGGGTTACTAATAGTTTATCTTCATCAGATAACTCGTCCATACCAAGAATAGCAATAATATCCTGCAACTCTTTATAACGCTGTAGCGACTGCTGAACATTGATAGCGATATCATAGTGCTCATTACCAACTACTTTTGGATCAAGCTGACGAGAGGTAGAATCAAGCGGATCAACTGCTGGGTAGATACCCAACTCAGCTATTTGACGACTCAGTACAATTGTTGAATCCAGATGGGCGAAGGTAGTAGCTGGAGCTGGATCGGTCAGATCATCTGCAGGTACGTAAACGGCCTGTACAGAGGTAATTGAACCTGTTTTTGTAGAAGCAATGCGCTCCTGCAATTTACCCATCTCTTCAGCCAATGTTGGCTGATAACCAACCGCTGATGGCATACGTCCAAGCAGTGCTGATACTTCCACACCGGCAAGAGAATAACGGTAAATATTATCAATAAAGATCAGAACATCACGACCCTCATCACGGAAATACTCAGCCATTGTCAAACCAGTCAGCGCCACACGCAAACGGTTACCTGGAGGCTCATTCATCTGACCATAAACAAGAGCAACCTTGTCTAATACGTTAGATTCCTTCATCTCATAGTAGAAATCATTACCTTCACGCGTACGCTCACCAACACCAGCGAATACGGAGAAACCGCCATGTGCCTTAGCAATGTTATTGATCAATTCCATCATATTAACGGTCTTGCCAACACCAGCGCCACCGAACAGGCCAACTTTACCGCCCTTGGCGATAGGAGCCATCAGGTCAATCACTTTAATACCTGTTTCAAGAATTTCAGAAGCAGGTGCTAACTCTTCAAACTTAGGTGGCTCACGATGAATAGACCAGCGCTGATCACAGTTGACCTCTTTACCTTCAAAGTCAATACCATCACCAAGCACATTCATAATACGACCGAGAGTACCCTGACCGACAGGAACTGTAATCGCATCACCTGTATCAGTCACACGCATACCGCGTTTAAGTCCATCGGTAGAACCCATGGCAATTGCACGCACAGTGTTATTACCAATATGCTGCTGAGTTTCCATGGTTAGATCAGCTTCTTCGATTCTTAGTGCGTTATAGATATTCGGCAACTTGCCGGACTCAAAACGAACGTCAACAACCGGACCGATCACCTGTACTATGATTCCACTCATCGTTACGACCTCTCTCTTTATCTAACTATCAAGCTGCTGCAGCGGCACCGGAGCAAATCTCAGCGATTTCCTGCGTAATACCGGCCTGGCGAGCTTTGTTATAAGTAATTTTCAAATTTTGAGCAATATCTTTAGCGTTATCCGTAGCACTCTTCATCGCGACCATGCGTGCAGAGTGTTCACAGGCTTTGTTTTCAAGCACTGCATGATAAACAAGTGACTCGACATAACGACGCAAAAGACCATCAAGCACTTCTTTACTATCAGGCTCATAAATGTAATCCCAATAACCTGGATGACTTGGCTCAATATCATCAGCACACGGTAGCAGCTGAATTTTTACAGGCGTCTGGGTCATCGTATTTACATACTCTGTAAATACTAGGGAAACCTCATCCACTTCGCCCTTTACGTAGCGATCCATAGCAACCGTAATCACACCAAGCACATCTTTCAGTTCAGCGGCATCAGGAATATTCTCTTCCGAAGCACGTAGATCATCAACAATCTTACGCATAAACTGACCAGCCCTGCGACCGAGTGTATAAGCCTCTACTTCAACCGCTGAATCCTTAACAAGATTCAAAGCCATTCGCTGTGCATTGGTGTTCAAACCACCACATAGTCCCTTATCCGTATTCACCAAAATAAGGCCGACTCGCTTCACCTGTTCACGTTTAACTACAAACGGATGTTTATATTCCGGATGAGCCTGCATCAGGTTCGCCACCACGCGTTTGATGCCTTCAGCATAAGCGCGACCAGCAGTCACACGTTCCTGAGCTTTGCGCATCTTACTCGCGGCAACCATTTCCATGGCCTTGGTAATTTTAGCTGTACTCTGGATCGCTTTTATCTGACCCCTAATTTCCTTGGCAGAAGCCATAGTGACTCCTTAGTATGTGCCAGTGGCCTTAAAATCGGCCATGGCATTGTTTAGCGATTCTACAATTTGATCACTCAGTGCTTTCTTCTCATTCAAATCAGTAATCAGTGTCGCATGATTTGATTTTAGGTGAGCCATATAAGACTTCTCAAAAGCAACCACACGATTCACATCTACTTCATCGAGGTCACCGTTATTCAAAGCATATAGCACGGCAGTGATTTCAGCCACACTCATCGGAGAATTCTCTGCTTGCTTCAGAGCTTCCATACCGCGCTTACCACGTTCAATCTGTTGACGCGTTGCAGCATCAAGATCAGAGGCAAACTGAGCAAAAGCAGCAAGCTCGCGATATTGCGCCAAATCCAAGCGCAGACCACCACCCACTTTCTTCACAGCCTTCGTCTGAGCAGCACCACCAACACGTGACACTGATAGACCCACATTTACTGCAGGACGTTGTCCTGAGTTAAACAGACCTGTCTCCAGGAATATCTGACCATCGGTAATGGAGATCACGTTGGTAGGTACAAAGGCTGAAACATCGCCTTCCTGAGTTTCAATAATTGGCAGCGCCGTTAATGAACCGGTCTTACCTTTCACTTTGCCCTTGGTAAACGCTTCAACAAACTCTGCATTAACACGTGAAGCACGTTCTAACAGACGGGAATGAAGATAGAACACATCACCTGGATAGGCTTCACGGCCCGGAGGACGACGCAAAATCAGTGATACCTGACGATATGCCCAAGCTTGCTTGGTCAAGTCATCATATACAATCAGTGCATCTTCACCGCGATCACGGAAATACTCACCCATCGTGCAGCCAGCATACGGTGCTAAATACTGCAATGCTGCTGATTCAGAAGCAGAAGCAGAGACGACAATGGTATGATCTAATGCACCATGTTCTTTCAAGGTACGTACGACAGTGGCAACACTGGATGCCTTCTGACCTACAGCTACATAAATACACGTTACACCGGAATCTTTCTGGTTAATAATCGTATCAAGCGCAATCGCCGTTTTACCTGTTTGACGATCACCAATAATCAACTCACGTTGACCGCGGCCTACAGGAATCATTGCGTCAATCGCCTTAATACCCGTTGCAAGAGGCTCATCTACACTCTTACGCCAAATAACACCCGGTGCTACTTTTTCCACCATGTCTGTCTGCTTGGCATTGATAGGACCCTTACCATCAATGGGTTCACCCAATGCATTTACAACACGACCTTTTAGCTCAGGACCTACTGGCACTTCGAAAATGCGACCTGTACACTTCACCTGATCGCCTTCACTCAGATGTATATATTGACCAAAGATGACCGCGCCCACACTGTCCTCTTCCAAGTTCAGCACGATTCCGCGTGTATCACCAGGAAATTCAAGCAGCTCACCCGACATCGCGCCGGAAAGTCCATGAATCAGTGCAACACCATCACCTACCGTGACGATCGTGCCAATGTTTGCATCTGCAGCAGCCGTTTCAAAGCCCTTGATCTGCTCTTTGATAATCGAACTGATTTCTGTTGTGTCCAGTTTCATATTCAACCTCTATATTCTGTGTACTTATGTGCTATCAAACGGCTCATCCAGCTATCGACTTACGCATAGAATCAAGACGACTACGCAGTGAATAGTCGATCTGGCGATCACCTATCCGCACCACAACACCGCCAAGCAAAGAGGCATCCAAAGATGACTCAACCCTAACCTTACAGCCAGACTCTTTTTCCAAAAGTGCTGATATCTGATCTTCAATGTCGCTGCTTAAGCTAACAGCTGAGATCACAGAAGCTGTGATCTCTTTCTTACTATCGAGAATCATCTTACCAACTACGGCGTCAATTTCAGGTAGCAGCTCTAACTTATTACGACTAGCCAGCAGTTCAACCAAGTTCTTTAATTCACCTGTTAAACCACCACAAATCTTATCTAAGATGGATATTTTAAGATCTGCATGAAGCGCTGGTGAGATTAAAACCTGATGCACTTCATCAACTTCAGCCACTTCAGCCAGCATCGTTAGACCCTTACCTAAATCCGAACCTTCTTCTATCAGCTCAAACAATGCTTGCGCATATCGGCGGGATATTACTAACGTGCTCATGCTGCGCCCAAACCTTCATGGACGATACTTTCAATCATCTTAGCATGACGCGTTGCATCCAGCTCAGCCTCAATCACCTTTTCAGCCGCTAGCATGGCAATACCAGCTATTTCCTGACGTAGTGATTGGCGAGCATGTTCCAATTCAGAAAGAACTTCCTCTCGTGCACTGTCTAGGATCTGTTCAGCTTCGCGACGTGATTTATTAATCGCCTCTTCATTCACTTCTACAGCACGCTTCTCAGCGGCCGAGATGATTTCCAAGGCTTTTGTCTTAGCTTCAGCCAACTGAGCAGCAATTAAAGATTCAGCCTTAGCTTTAGCTTCAACGCCTGCTTCTGCAGCAGCCAGTCCCTTTTCTATCTTCTGGTTTCGTGCTTCCATAGCATCATTCAATGGTGCATATAGCAACTTCCAAAGAACACGAACCATCAAAATGAAAATGACAATTTGGGCGATAAATGTTAGATCAATACTCATGAGAATACCCCATTTTTTTTAGTTGAAGCAAGCAATCCTTAACCAATGAACGGATTAGCGAACAGGAACCACAGAGCGAATGCCATGATAATGAACGGAAAAGACTCCATCAGACCAGCAAAGATGAACATATTAAACATTAACTGAGGACGCATTTCTGGCTGACGTGCAATACCTTCCAATGTCTTAGAACAGATCAAGCCCCAACCAATGGCTGAACCGAGTCCTGCGGCTGCCAGAATGACACCTACTGAGATGGCCGTAGCCGCTGTGATAATTACCTGTGGATCCATTTGTTACTCTCCTTTGCTATTGTATTAAAACTTAGTGTTCTACAGGTTGATGCGCAATTGATAAGTACACAACCGTAAGAATCATGAAAATAAACGCCTGTAGCAGACCGATAAACATGTGAAACAACGACCAACCAAGACCTACGAGTATGCCCGCCACTTCAGTGACAATACCGCCCGCAGAGGCTAGGTCATTGATACTGTTGGTAAGTAGCAAGGAGGCAATAAGAAGAAAGATCACTTCGCCGGCAAACATGTTGCCAAAAAGACGAAAGGAGAGAGAGAGCGGCTTGGCAAATTCTTCGACAAGCTTCAATGTTAAGTTGAGCGGAATAAGAATGACACCTAGCACTTTGACCAGTGGATTCTTTGAATCAAGCAGCAGGGCTGCGAAAGGCTGCAGTAGAAGCTCTTTCATAAAGTGAACCGGCTTCAGTTTAAATTCGTAATAAAGCACCAGAATGAAAACAGACAGAGCCATCGCAACAGGTAAGTTCAGGTCATTCGTAGGCACCTGGCGGAAGGTCTCTAGGCCAACAGAGCCAGCAATATGATGCATCAAGTAAGAAGGCAAAATATCCAAGGAGTTACAAAGCAAAATGAATATAAAAATGGTCATTGCAAGCGGTGCTATCATAGGATTATGTACAGGGAAGTTATCTTTCACTGTTTGATTAATAAAATCGATCACTGATTCCATGAAGTTTTGAACACCTGTTGGCGCCCCTTCAACCAGTTTACCACGCAACCATGCGGCAAAACAGATAAGACCCAAGGCAATCATAAGCGTTAGTATCATCGTATCCAAATGAATCTGCATAAATGGATTACTATCATCAAACTTGTAGGACCAATATTGCAGGTGCTCTGCAATTCCGCCACTCTGTTCTTGTTCAGCCAAGGTCTTCTCCCTTACTCCTCATCTCAGTGCGATAACGCATAAGTGATGCAACATAAAATAATAACTGCGCGGCAAACATACCACCCGCTATAGCCGGTAAACTTAAACCCAGCCAAAAACCTAACATCAAACCAGCAAGCATCAGTAAAAATCTGCCAGCAGCACCTTTATAGAGTGATACTTGCAACGCCTCACCGCTCAAATCATCCGAGCCAAGCATCTTCCTAGATAGCATCCATGAACCTGCCGCCATCAATAGTGAACCGTACAACGATGAAACAGCGATAATATACTGACCTAATATCACAAACAGTGCCATCAGCAACAATCCTGAAATCACCTGATATTTAAAGATGTGGATATATTCACTCATTCATCAGGCCCAAATGACAAACTGGGTTAGCAAACAAGTAATAACAGACTCCCCTCTCAAAACGTGCCGCATTGTAGCAGTAGCCTTATGGAGATTCAAGTGCAAATTTCACCATAAAACACATCCACATACGAATAACTTAATACTACAACTAAATCAAACCCACGACTGCTTGTTTGCAGAGATCTATCAGTGGATCTGGATAGATACCCAATGCTACGGTGGCAATTGTCATCAGCACAATGGTTGCCTGCATTAAACGACTATCGGTAAAGTTAAACGCTACCTTCTCTTCATCAAAGTAGATGTATTTAACGACGCGAATATAATAAAAAGCACCCACGGCTGAAAACAGTAGCGCATAGAGCACCAGATAGAGATGCCCTGCTTCGACTGCTGCCATAAACACCACATACTTAGCCCAGAAGCCACCCAAAAAGGGAATGCCGGCAAGTGAGAACATTAACAAGCCCATGGCCAGCGCGTAACCTGGACGCACCCTTGAAAGACCCGCGAAATCATCTAGTAATTCACCTTGAATGCCATCACGGCGCATGAGAATAATAATTGCAAAGACACCCATATTCATAAATAGATAGATCGCCATATACACCATCACACCGGCGTAACCATCCGCATTGGCGGCAATCAAACCCAGCATAATAAAGCCCACATGACCAATCGTAGAGTAGGCCAGCAAGCGTTTGATATTGCGCTGGGCAATGGCAGCCAGATTACCAATGGCCATGGTCAACACCGCCATACCGGTAAGAATCGTGGTATATTCATGCTGCAGGGATGGCATGGCATCGACTAGAATACGAATAAAGATCGCAAAGCCTGCCACTTTCGGCGCTATCGACATGAAAGCCGTGACGGGAGTTGGGGCGCCTTCATAAGCATCAGGTGTCCACATATGAAAGGGCGCCATTGACACTTTAAAGCCTAAACCGGCAATGATAAACACCATACCCAGCATCACAGCGGTATGGGCATTGGCATCAACATCTGCCAGCGCCGTGCCTATAGTAGCAAAATCAAAGCTGCCGGTAACGCCATAAAAGAACGTGATACCATATAGTAACATACAGGAGGAGAGCGCACCGAGGATGAAATATTTCAAAGCGGCCTCATTAGAGCGCAGCACGTCGCGCTGATAGCCAACCAATACATACACACACAGTGCCATCAGTTCTAGTCCCAAATACATGATAATAAAATTGGTAGCCGAAACCATCAACATCATACCCAGCATCGAGAACAGCATCAGGACATAATACTCACCAATGTTTGCTTCCTTTTTCATGTAATCAATGGACAGAATCATGCCGAAGGCTGTACCCACGCAGATCAATACTTTGGCTAGCACGGCAAAGTGATCTAGCACGAAGAAGCCGTAAAAGGCACTCACCGAAGTGGGCATCATCGCTTGCACACTAAGCACCGCAGCCATCACCGACGTCGCAATGGCGATATAAGCCGTGATGGCCTTTTTGTCTTTATCGATAAACAAATCAAACAGTAGCAATGCCATGGCAATCACTGCCACAAATATTTCCGGCATCAGAGCAAACAGATGATCCGGAAATGGGAATGGAAAGGTTACGTTAGCCATCTTTTTATCCTGCTCCTTTAAGCCTTAATGGTGTACAGCATCTAGCATTGGCGCTGCCTGCGCCAGCGCTGCCGCTGCATCTAGTTTACTAGTCGTCGCCTGAGCTACCAGGTGAATAATTGATTCATGCATAAGATCAAGCACTGGTAATGGATAGATACCCAGCCACACCACTAGCGCAATCAGTGGTACAAAATAACCAAATTCACGCATGGTCATATCTTTCATCGCGGCAACAGAATCCTTATTCACCGCCCCGAAGATCACCCGCTTATACATCCACAGGGTATAACAAGCCGACAAAACCAAACTAATTGCGGCAATAATCGCTACCCACTTTAACGATATCGGCATATTGGCTTGAGCCACAGCCGCACCATCAAAAGTACCAACCAGCACCATAATTTCAGCTACAAAAGAGGACGCACCGGGTAGACCCACATTGGCCATCGCAAAAAACATCACCACTACGGCAAACACCGGCATCACATTGGCCACACCGCCGTAAGCGATGATGTCTCGGGTATGCAATCGATCGTACATCACACCCACACAGAGAAACAGCGCACCCGCCACAAAACCATGCGAGATCATACCAAACAGGGCGCCTTCCATCGCTACTTGGGTAAACATAAAGGTACCCAGCGTTACAAAGCCCATATGGGCAATCGATGAATAGGCGATCAGCCGTTTCATATCCGTCTGCATCATGGCGACAAAGGATATATAGACAATGGCAATTAAACTAAGCACAACCATCAATGGTACAAAATATTGCGAGGCATCTGGCAGCATAGGCACAGAGAAACGTAGGAAGCCATAGGCGCCCATCTTTAGCAATATACCCGCTAGAATCACGGAACCCGCCGTAGGCGCTTCGGTATGCGCATCAGGCAACCATGTATGTACCGGCCACATCGGCACCTTCACAGCAAAAGCAATAAAGAAGGCTATCCAAATCCAGAACTGCCAGGTAAAATCAAACGGATAATCCATAAAGGCTAGTATGCTGAAGGTATGACCTGCTTTGTAATACATGGCCAATACTGCAACGAGCATCAGCACAGAACCCGCCAAGGTATAGAGGAAGAACTTCAAGGTGGCATAGACACGATTTTTACCGCCCCATACACCAATAATCAAGTACATTGGGATCAACATCGCTTCCCAGAAGAAGTAGAACAGGATCGCATCCAATGCACAGAAAACACCAATTAGCGTCGTCTCTAACACCAGAAAAGCAATCATATACTCTTTTACACGCGTTTGAATACACTCCCAAGCGGAGACAATACAAATAATCGTCAGCAGACTGGTAAGAATCACAAACGGCATGGAGATGCCATCGACACCCAGTTGATAATTGACATTAAATGTAGCAATCCACGGATGCAACTCTTCAAACTGCATATGCGATGTCGTTTTATCAAACATCAGAGCCAGCGGTAGTGTCGCCACAAACGTGGCCACCGATACAATCAACGCAGCCCAGCGTACAGCTTTGTCTCCACTGACAAATAGCCAGATAAACAGAGCACCCAGTGTCGGTAAAAAGATACCGAGCGATAAAATCGGAAAGTCCAGAACGTTGTTCAAATCCATTCTCTGTATCTCCCTTATGCCGTCAACAACAGATAGGTTAGCAGACCGAATACGCCTGTCACCATGGCAAACGCATAATGATAGACAAAGCCTGTCTGCATATCGCGCATGCGTGCAGCACCCGCCATGATCGAATCAATAATACCGCCGTGAATAATACCCTTATCAATCATAGCAAGATCCGATTTCATCCATAGGAAGTTACCCAGACGCTTCGCCTGCCGTATAAACAACACTTCATATAGCTCATCCCAATACCATTTATTAAGCAGAAAGGTATGGATTGGCTTAAATGTCGCAGCCAATTTGGCCGGCATTTCAGACTCGCGGAAATACATAGCGTATGCTAGGCCAATACCGGCCATTGCCAGCCAGAATGGAGCACTATAAATAAAGCTATACCAAGGATGGTGACCCTCTTCGGCAATCATCATTAACGGATTATGGGCATCCAGTACAAACAGGGAGTGGCCAAAATAACCATTGGCTATTTCGGGATTGGCAATGTCCAACACCAACACGCCCCATGCCCCAGCGACCAAAGCACCGAAAGCCAAAATCATCAATGGGATGGTAATTACCTTGGGCGATTCATGCAGATGCGGCTTTACATTGGCAGGTACACGATCGGAGTTATGGAAGGTGAGAAAGAACATGCGGAAGGTGTAGAAAGCCGTCATAAATACCGCTGAAAGCACGGCAAACGAAGCAAAATCACCGATCCAGCCCATCTCTCGAATCATCGTAGCTTCAATAATCAGATCTTTCGACCAGAAACCGGCAAAGGGTGGTACGCCCGCTAATGCCAAGCCTGCGATAAACATGGTGATATAGGTAATGGGCATATATTTTTTCAACTGGCCCATCGAGCGAATATCCTGATTCGACATGACCGCATGAATCACAGAACCTGCGGCTAGGAACAACAGCGCCTTAAAGAAGGCATGCGTCATCAGATGAAAGATACCCACTGAATAGGCCGACACACCACAAGCTACAAACATATAACCCAGTTGCGAACAGGTGGAGTAGGCAATCACCCGTTTAATATCATTCTGTACAAGGCCAATAGTTGCACACATCCAAGCGGTAATCGCACCTACCAGCACCACTGCGGCAAGAGCCGTCTCTGAATATTCAAACATGGGCGAACAACGTGCCACCAAAAACACACCAGCGGTCACCATGGTAGCGGCATGAATCAGTGCTGAAATAGGTGTGGGACCTTCCATGGAATCAGGCAGCCACACATGCAGCGGTACCTGACCCGACTTACCCATCGCACCTACAAACAGTGCCAAACAGATAAAGGTGATAGCACTCATCTGCCAACCTAAGAAGCTCAAGAACTCACCTTTTTCCACAAATGCCGGCACCATGTCAAATACCGTGCGATAATCAAATGAACCGAAATAGTACCAGATGGCCAAAATACCCACGGCAAAACCCAAATCGCCCACGCGATTGACAATAAAGGCTTTCATCGAGGCCACATTGGCTGACTCACGCTTAAACCAGAAGCCAATCAATAGGTAGGACACCAGCCCGACCGCTTCCCAACCAAAGAATAGGGTGAAAAAATTATTACCCATCACCAACACGAGCATGGAGAAGGTAAAACCTGAAATGTAAGCAAAGAAACGACTATATCCCGGATCACCATGCATATAGCCAATGGTGTAGATATGCACACAGGCGGAAACCACGGTTACAACGACCATCATAATAGCCGTTAACTGGTCTATCATCATGCCGACTGGCACAACAAAGTTACCCGAGACCATCCAAGTCCAGAAGTTGCCATAAAAACTGCCACCCGCCAAAACTTGAGTAAAGATGTGAATCGAAAGAAGAGCCGAAAGAATCACACTACCCGCTGTAATCGAATGCGATAGTTCATCCTTCATAGCCCAGCCGAATAGCCCGACAACCAATGCAGCAAATAGCGGCAATGCCGGAATAGCCAATAGCTCAGTTGTACTCAGTACTGTTGCAGTTTCTAGCACCCTTCCCTCCCCTTAACCCTGCAGCGAGTTGATATCTTCAGTTTCAACAGAGCGGCGTGTTCTATAATAAGCCACCAGAATAGCCAGACCTACAGCTACTTCGGCCGCCGCCACTGTCAATACAAAAAAGACAAATATTTGACCTGATAGATCATGTCGGTAGTGCGAAAAAGCCACTAGGTTGATATTGACAGCCAACAGCATCAACTCAATACACATCAAGATATTGATCACATTTTTTCGATTCAAAAACAGACCAATAATACCTAAGGAAAAGAGTGCCGCAGCAACAATCAGATATTGAGATAACTCTATCATCTTACATCCTCACCTTGCGCACTCGATCTTCACTACGCACGGCTACCTGCGCAGCTATTTTCTGATGTTTAGCATCTTTTCTGGTTCGCAATGTTAAGACAATCGCACCGATAAGTGCCACCAGCAGAATAATCGCTGCTATTTCAAAACCGAGCAGATACTGGGTATAGAGAATTTGGCCAATCTCTTCAGTATTGTTAATACTTTGAGGTAAATGCTCTGCTGTCGCAATAGCAGGATTACTAAACACACCGGAACTAGCCGCCCCGACAAATTCAATCATCAAAATAATGGCAATCATACCGCCTAGAGGCAGGTATTGCAGAAAGCCCTCACGCAGCCTAGCTGTATTCACTTCTAGCATCATCACCACAAAGGTAAATAATACCATCACGGCTCCCACATAGATCAGAATCATAATCACACCGATAAACTCTGCATCGAGTAGAAAAAACAGTCCTGCCGCATTAAAAAAGCAGAAGATCAAAAACATCACTGAATGCATCGTATTGCGCGACAGCACTACGCCCATACCAGAGAGCACAGACAGCCCTGCAAACAGGTTAAAAAATACAGATTCTAGCATTACCCCTCCGGCTTATTTAGCTATAGCGTGCATCTGCAGCCAAATTCGCTGCAATATGCTTCTCGTTACGATCACCAACGGCCAATAACATCTCTTTGTTGTAGTACAAGCCCGCCCTTGTTTCTGTGGCGTATTCAAACTCTTGTGTTTCCACAATCGCATCCACCGGGCACGCTTCCTGGCAAAAGCCGCAATAAATACATTTACTAAAATCAATATCGTAACGCGTTGTACGACGACTACCATCCTCACGCTCAGCTGATTCAATCAGGATCGCCGCAGCTGGACAAACAACCTCACACAATTTACATGCGATACAACGCTCTTCACCAGACTCATAGCGACGCAATGCATGCAAACCACGAAAACGCGGTGACAGCGGTGTTTTTTCTTCCGGATACTCAACGGTAATCTTTTTCTGGAACAGATAACGACCTGTCAGGGCGAGTCCTAAAACCAACTCCCATAGCAGCCATGTCTTTAAAGCACGTTTGATCATGCTGCCCCTCCGTATCGTTGAATCTGCAAATATATTACTGCAGGCGTGATATCTTTTGTAAGCATCATTGTATCACCTCCAAGGCATCCAGAAGTTTATGATCGAATCCAAGCCTGGGGTATAAATAAAGATACCCACCACAGCAATCCAAGCCAATGTCCAGGGTAAAAACACTTTCCAACCAAGGCGCATCATCTGATCATAACGGTAACGTGGGAACGTGGCACGAAACCAGATAAAGACAAAGATCAAAAGTGCAGTTTTACCCAGCAGCCATACTGTACCCGGAATAAAATCCAAGAAAGGAATAGGTGCATACCAGCCACCTAAAAAGAGGATCGATGTCATCAAGCTAATCAAGATCATCGCCGCATATTCGGCTAGGGAAAAAGTAGCAAACCACATACCCGAATACTCTGTGTAGTAACCAGAAACCAGCTCCTCTGTTTCAACCAGATCAAAAGGGGTACGCGCAGTTTCCGCACAGCCAGAGATAAAGTAGACAATAAGCATAGGAAACAGGGGAAACATATACCAATGAAACAGACCACCAGCCTGAGCCTGGACAATATCAGTCAGATTCAAAGAACCCGCCAGCATCATAACCGTTACCAGACCAAAGCCCATTGAAATCTCATAAGAGATCATCTGACAGGTAGCACGCATGGCTCCCATAAATGGATATTTCGAGTTAGAGGCCCAACCCGCCATCAACACGCCGTAAATAGAGAGGCTGGAGATGGCCATAATATACAGCAGTCCTACATTGAGATTGGACATGCTCATCACATGCATCACATCCCATAAGCCGAACAGTGTCGTCTGGCCAAAGGGAACCACGGCAAAAGCCATCAGTGCTGGCATCAAGGACATAATAGGTGCCGCAATAAACAGATATTTATTTGCAGTTTTAGGAATAATTGTCTCTTTAAGCACCAGCTTTAAGCCATCCGCTAGAGGCTGTAGTAAACCTGCCCAACCGACACGGTTACAGCCCTTTCGTACCTGTACCCAGCCGATCACACGTCGCTCAAAATAGGTAATATAAGCAACACTCAGTGCCACAGGCACAGCGATTGCCAAAATCTCAAGCGCCCAAATACCTGCTTGGGCAGCCATCCCCCAGTCAATCATGATTCCCCTCCCAGCGTCGCTGAATCCAAGTCTGATAGATCACCTGCAATGCCACGCTTGGCAACAAATAAAACACCCGGACTGACATCTTCACGCACGCCTACCGAACACTTTGTTTCACCCAGAAAAGAGCGCACCACCATCGGCCCAGCGCTTAGACCCGCAGCTTGCAGTGTATCAGGGTGCACTAACAGATCATCCAAACGGTGCAGTTCAGCCGCTTTGCTTAATAATTCAGAGCCTCTAGCCCACATCCCTTCACGGTACATGGAGTATCGACTCACCACATCCAACTCAAAGGCCGGTTTGTTTTTGCTGGGAGTGAATTTAACATTACGATTGCGAGCCGGTTTCAGCAACAGCTTATCCTGTTCAACCGCATCCCACGCACCAGCCATCTCGGGTACTCGTTTCACCACTTCTGAGCGCAACTCGTCCAAACTGACCACCGGTACATCAGCGCCCATCACCTGCACTAAACGCATCATCACTTTCCACAAAGGGCGTTCCTGACCCAAGGAACGCAGCGGATTGCTGGCTACCCGAATCCGACCTTCCATATTTACAAAAGTGCCTTCAATTTCCGAGTAAGCGGCCGCTGGCAGTTGAACATCAACATGCCGCCCAATCTTACCTGCTATAGCACCAATTTGAACCATCTTCACACGCGTCAAGGCAGCCATCGCTGCACTTGGAAATAGCCCATCACCAAGCGGATCGCTACCCACCACTATCAGCGCATCCAACTCGCCTGCACTAGCCAAAGCAAACAATTCACCCGCACTCACCCGCACATCGCCAAAAGTAGCTGAGAGCAGTTGTGTATTCATACCTTCCGGTATCAAGTTACGTCCATCATTGCCTACCTCAGCATGGCCGCAAGCACGCATTAATAGATCTAAACCAGCAATCAATGCCGCTGCATCATGATGGGAACGAATCTCCTCACCAACCAGTAGCGCACAACTCTTTGAAATAAGGGCATCGGCAAGTACTTTGCCCGCTTCGTGGCGCTCAGGAACCGCTGCCAACCACGCATCAAAACCCGCCGCATCTTTGCCCAGATCACGCACTTGATCCATGGCTCTGGCTATCACACTAGACCAGTCACGCGGACGAATAATCACATCACTACTGAGATCCATATTGGTACGGTAATTCATTGCGCCAATGCGTGAAACAGGTTTACCCGCATAAGCACGTTTGCGCAGACGCTGCATCAATAACGGCAAGCGTTGGCGTAGATCTGAACCCAGCACCACCACCTGCTCAGCCGACTCAATTTGAGTGGTTGTCATAGCCAACCCCTCTTCAAAAGCAAAGGCACGCATATCCCTGCGATGCAGATCATAAGAGACCTTGGCATCAGGGAACAGACTATCGCGCATCAAACGAATGGCTGTATGCCCTTCCACACTCCAGTCTGGAGAGCATAGAATGCCGACCCGTTTATCTTTGAGTGCGAGCACAACTTCTTCAAAGGCTTCATCCCAGCCTACGGTTTCCAACACCCCACCCCGACGCAAGGCAGGCTCTAAAATACGCGCATCCGAGCGAAAGGCATCATAAACATAACGACCACGATCACAAATCCATGGTTCAGGACTGCCCGTAATAGGGCGAATGCGCATCACTTCATCGCCGCGTGATTCAATCGAGATATCACAACCATTCGGACATTGTGTGCAGGTACTTTTATGGTTGGACATCTCCCAAGGACGCGACACATCCAGTGAGGGTTTATCAAGCAGTGCACCCACCGGGCAGATATCAGGCAGATTACCCGATAGTTCCGATTCCAACGCCTCTTCAACAATGCCGGCAATACTCATATGATCAGAACGATTCAGCACACCAATATCGCCTGTGCCAGCCACTTCATCAGCAAAACGAACACATCGGGTACAGTGAATACAACGTGTCATACAAGTATTTACAAAGGGACCGAGCTCATAATTCACAACGGCTCGCTTATGCTCTACATAGCGTCCTTTCGAGGCACCATGTTCCATGGCATAATCCTGTAATTTACAGTCGCCACCTTGATCACATACGGGGCAATCCAGGGGATGATGAATCAACAGATATTCCATGATCATTTTGCGATCTGTTTTCAGTGTCTCGGTCTGGGTTTTTATTTTCATCCCTTCAGAGGCCGGTGTACAACAAGAGGCTGCTGGTTTTGGCCACCCCTCTACCTCAACAAGACACATACGGCAGTTTGCCGCAACGGAGAGTTCCGGATGATAACAGAAATAGGGCACATCAACGCCATTCTGACGACACGCCTCTAGGATACTGGTTCCAGGCGCGACCTCGACTTCCTGATCATTGATAAACAGATTTGTCACGCCATACCTCCACAGCATTGCTGACCACAGGTCATTTCTGAGAATAAAAAGAAGCTCATAAACGATTCTCCGTGATACGAGAACGTACCTCTTCAGGAAAATGTTGAAGCAGGGATAAAATAGGTGCTGTAGCACCATCGGCCAGCGCACAAATAGTGCGACCAGCCATATGTTTGGCTGCTTGCTCTAGGACAGGCAGGTCTTTTTCGCTGCCCTGGCCATCTTCAATACGACCCATCATACGTTCAATCCAGCCCGTACCTTCTCGGCACGGCGTACACTGACCACACGACTCATGAGCATAAAAGTGAGCCAATCGGCGACTAAAGGCCACCACATCAGCGGTTTCATCCATAATAATAATAGCTCCGGAGCCCAGCATTGAGCCCGCCTTCGCCATCGCATCATAGGTTAAGGGCACATCATAATGTTCAGCCATCAGCCATGGTGTTGACGAACCACCGGGGATAATCACTTTGGGTACCGTACCATGCTGCAAGCCACCACAATACTCTTCAATCAAGGTTTTTAACGACGTACCCATGGGTACCTCGTAGTTGCCCGGATTATTGACATGGCCAGATACGGAAAAAATCTTACAACCGGTATTATTGGGCACACCAATCGCGGCATGCCAAGCGCCGCCATGTTTTAAAATAGCTGGTACGCTAGCCAATGTTTCAACATTATTTACGACTGTAGGGCTGCGATAAAAGCCTTCAACAGCTGGAAAAGGTGGTTTAAAACGGGGACGCCCCGGTTTACCTTCTAAAGATTCAATCAGCGCAGTCTCTTCACCGCAGATATAAGCACCCGCACCCCGATGCACCGTCAAATGCATACTGTAGCCACTGCCTAGAATATTTTCACCCAATAGATTCGCTGCATACGCTTCACGAATGGCTTCATTCATCACATTGGCTTCGTGTAAAAACTCACCACGCACATAGATATAGGCATCGCGCACATTCAACGCAAACCCGGCCATCACCATTCCCTCAATCAGCAGATGCGGATCAAAGCGCATAATATCACGATCTTTAAAGGTCCCCGGCTCACCTTCATCTGCATTGCACAGCAGATACGTAGGTTTACCTGTATTGCGCGGCACAAATGACCATTTCAGACCGGTAGGAAAGCCCGCCCCACCACGTCCGCGCAAGCCGGATATTTTCATTTCATCAATAATTTTGGCCGACTCAAACTCTTGTAGCACCGTCGGCAGGAACGCATAAGCGCCATTTTTCTGGGCAATAGCTAGTTGATTTACATGCGGAATATTAATCCGGTCAAAGCAAATCTGTTTTACCTGTTGGGGATCAGAAGGGATCATCTGTTTACTCCTTCACACGCATCTTCGTAATCAGAGCATCCATCGATTCAGGTGTTACTTTTTCATGATAAACATTGTTCACCTGTACAACGGGCGCCCCAGCACAAGCACCAGCACACTCCACTTCGGTGAGCGTAAATAACCCATCAGGTGTTGTTTCGCCCACTTTAATGCCCAGTGTTTCGCACATATGCGCCACCAGCTCATTGGCGCCATTCAACATGCAACCTGCATTCGTACACACTTCAAGGCGATACTCACCACTCGGTTGCTCACGAAACATGGTATAAAAAGTAACCACTTCCCGCACCTGCATTAGGCGCAAACCTAAGGTATCGGCAACATGCTGTTGTAGTTCCATCGACAAATAACCAAAATCTTCCTGTGCCATATGCAATACTGGAATCACCGCCGAACGGTTGCCCGGATAGCGTTTCGTTAACGCTGCAATTTCAGCCAAACGTGCTTCACTGAATTGATGGTTCACTGCACTCATCGGTCAACCTCACCAAAAACAATATCCTGCGTTCCTATAATGGCCACCACATCCGCAATCATGTGACCACGACACATATAATCGAGTGCTTCGATATGGGCAAAACCAGGTGCTCTGACTTTCATACGGTAAGGCTTATTCGAGCCATCAGCGATCAGGTAAACACCAAATTCACCCTTTGGATGCTCAACCCTCTGATACACTTCACCCTCTGGCACATGATACCCTTCAGAGAAATATTTGAAATGGTGAATCAACGATTCCATATCTGATTTCATCTCGGCTCGTGGGGGACTGGTCAGTTTATAGTCATCCACTTTCACAGGTCCTGGGTTGTCCGTCAACCACTCAACACATTGCTCAATAATACAATTGGACTGCCGCATCTCTTCAATACGAACCAGATAACGATCATAACAGTCACCTGTAACACCCACAGGGATATCAAAATCCATTTTATCGTAAACGTCATAAGGCTCTGTCTTGCGTAGATCCCAAGCAACACCCGAACCACGAATCATCGGACCTGTAAAGCCCCATGCCAAGGCCGATTCTTCATCGACAATGGCAATATCCACATTACGTTGTTTCCAAATACGATTTTCCGTCAACAGTGTTTCATACTCATCAACATAAGCAGGGAAACGATCTGTAAAGCCTTTAATGCGTTCCAACAATCCTTCAGGTAAATCTTTCGCAACACCACCGGGACGAAAATAAGAGGCGTGCATACGGGCGCCGGAAACCGCCTCATAAAAGTCAAAAATATCTTCACGCTCGCGAAAGCAGAAGAGAAACACTGTCATTGCACCAATATCCAGTGCCACCGCACCCAACCACATACAGTGATTTAGAATACGGGTTAACTCAGCAAACATCACCCGAATATACTGTGCCCTTTCAGGCGCTTCGATACCTAGCAGTTTCTCTACAGCCAAAGCATAAGCATGCTCATTCGCCATCATCGACACATAATCAAAGCGATCAAAATAGGGTAAATTCTGTAGATATGTCTTCTCTTCAAACAGCTTTTCAGTGCCTCGGTGAAGCAGACCAATATGCGGATCAGCGCGTTCAATCACCTCGCCATCTAGCTCCAGCACCAGACGTAATACGCCATGGGCTGCCGGATGTTGAGGCCCAAAATTCAGGGTGTAATTTTTAATCTCAGCCACGATCAACCCCCGGCCATGATTTCTCGATCAGTTGTCTAATCTCTACCTTATTCGGGCGATAAACACAGCGCCATTGCGCTTCATCAAAGAACATTTCTACACGGCCTGTTACAGGAAAATCCTTGCGTAAGGGATAACCTTCAAAACCATAATCCGTCAGCAAGCGCCGTAGGTCGGGATGGTGATTAAAGATAATACCATACATATCAAATGCTTCACGCTCAAACCAGTTTGCCGTAGGCCACACTTCTGTGACCGAATCAACCAGATCACGATCATTAAGCCCCACCTTCAAACGGACACGGCAATTGCGAGAAACTGAAAGCAACTGGTAAACCACCTGAAAACGGGGTGCCTCTGCTGGCCAACCACGATAATCACTGCGATCCACACCACACAGATCCATCATCTGCTCAAAGCCCTGTTCACGTTTGAGGTAGTGGCAAATCTCAGCAATGGCTTCACGAGCCACGGTGATACTAGGGCAATCAATACCCGCTTCCACATCGAGTATGTGCGCACCAAAGCGCTGACGCAGACCATCTACTTCTACGCTTGATTCAGCCGCCAAATCAGCGCCGATATCATCTTGTAATTTTTCTTTAGTTGGGTTTTTTTCTGACATACTCTTCGCCTACCGGGCAATCGTATTGGTGCGTTTTATTTTTTCCTGCAACTGAATAAAGCCGTAAAGCAGTGCTTCGGCTGTAGGAGGGCAACCAGGAACATAGATATCCACAGGTACAATGCGATCACAACCACGTGTCACGGAGTAGGAGTAGTGATAGTAACCACCACCATTAGCACAGCTACCCATCGAGATGACCCAACGAGGCTCGGACATCTGATCGTATACTTTACGCAGTGCCGGAGCCATTTTATTACACAGTGTGCCAGCTACCACCATCACATCTGACTGACGCGGTGAAGGCCGAAAAACAATGCCAAAACGATCAAGATCATAACGTGAAGCGCCAGCATGCATCATTTCAACAGCACAACAAGCCAAGCCAAAGGTCATCGGCCAGAGTGAACCAGCCCGCGCCCCATTAATCAGCTTATCAGCAGTCGTCGTGATAAAACCTTTTTCAAGAATGCCTTCTATTCCCATTCCAAGGCTCCTTTTTTCCAAGCGTAAATATAACCAACCAAGAGAATGACCAGGAACATCATCATCTCAACAAAACCAAACAGACCAATTTTATGAAGTACAACAGCCCATGGAAAGAGAAAGGCACTTTCCAGATCAAAAATAACGAACAGGATGGCCACAAGATAGAAACGAACATCAAATTGCATGCGAGCATCTTCAAATGCCTCGAAACCACACTCGTAAGCAGATCGCTTTTCGGCATTTGGCTTCTGCTCGGCTACGAGATAAGTTAGCGCTAGTGGCGCCGCCCCCATAACAAATGCAATAATAATAAAGATGAAAATTGGTATATATTCACCGGCGAGATACTCAGCGCCCATTGAAACCCCTCCTA
This sequence comes from Mariprofundus sp., assembly GCA_030950555.1. Taxonomy (GTDB): domain Bacteria; phylum Pseudomonadota; class Zetaproteobacteria; order Mariprofundales; family Mariprofundaceae; genus Mariprofundus. The sequence goes on from JAUZRH010000238.1 coordinate 21,911, forward strand.
AATCTATACTCCCAAAGCAAGACCCTTAAAAAATAGATGTGCTTTCTAACAGCAGCGCACCTGTTGGTCAATCATACTTTCTAAATAAACTTTAATATTGCCCACATAAAATATACGTCAAAGCCGCTCGATTCCCCTTGTTAAAAAACAAACTGCCCCCCTTTTATACCTAGCTTCACAGCTAAACATTAAAGACAGAATACAAGCAAAAGCATCGAGACCTTCAGCAAGCGGCATACTACATAAACCAAGCCCCATTAGCCAACCAATTCTGCGCAGCCCAGTACTCAAGCCCTGCGCATACTAAAACTACGCAACAACAAGACAAAAGCATCCACACAACCCCAGACTAACAACCCATCACAAACAAACAAAACGAGCACCAAAACAAATAGATTCCCGCCCCACGCCTTCGCAGAGGCAGGTTCTCCACGGGAATATTGAGCTGTGCTCCCGCTACGCGATATAGTAATTCAAATATAAAAAGCACCTTTTCTCGTCATTCCCGCGAAGGCGGGAATCCATTTCAAAACAGACGCTCTGGTTAATACCAAAACCAATAGATTCCCGCCCCACGCCTTCGCGGGGGCAGATTCTCCACGGGAATGATGGTCAGAGAAACGGTTTCGCTGACATACCCGAGGCTTGAATCAGAAATATAACTCCAAGAGCACCCTACCAGCTTTTCTACCCATAACCGCTCGATTCATACACATCCACCAAACACAAATGGCCTCCCAGAAGGGAGGCCATTTGTGTTTGGTGGAGGCGGCGGGTTTCGAACCCATACCCCCTATTAATTCACTTTAAACGTATGATAACTAAGGTTTATATAAGATCAAGAAATATTCTCAAAACGTCTTGATTCGGTCAGTTTTGTACCACTGGACTGTACCAAAAATACACATGCTTTTGCTAGACCTATACCATCTTGATTGTTTAGAAAAAAACCTAAATCCTGATAGATCACTCAGGCGCATCAATAATAAAGGTTTCAACAAAATTCATAATTTTATCCAATGCCCGTTGAGCCAGTGCTTTACGCTGGAGAAGCTTAGGTTTATTCAACATCGCATGAACAACATCATCCCGCATTGGCGTGTTTTCTGTGAATAGGTGATTATTGATCATCTGTTCAACCTTTTCAGGCACAAGGTTTTCTTCTTTACAAATATTAGCTAGGGCATCCTGACGTTCCTTATTCCAATATTTTCCAAAGGCTTCTGGCACCAGATCGCTATTGGCAACATGAGGGAGGTTCTCAAGGATAAACTTCTCAATCAATTCACGCTTACTACGCAAGCCAGCATCGCCAGCCACCAAGTCCAGAATGGCTTTGCGTTGTTTCGCTGCCTCACCTTCATCCTGCTCTTTCAATTTAGCTAGAAGATGGAGGATATAGCTCACATTCACTTCATCCCGATGAATGAGTTCCAGTTCAAAGTCCACATCATCCAGAATAGATACAATTTCCTTCTGATTGTCGCTCTTTACCTTGTCGTACAAATCAAGGTATTTGCTTCGGTAGTCATTAAACGATTGCTCATTCATAGCTAGGTCATCAAAGCTAAAGTCAGCAAAGGTCGTCAGCACGTTGCGAATGCGTAACAGCTCACGAAATGCTTTAATAAATGACAGCTCGTCATCTTCTGTCTCAAGTCCATCCACGCTATCAACTGTCGGAGCAATACCGAGTAAGGCAGCAAAAGATTTGTTGAATTGCCTGACATAATCCTCGTAGGGCGCAATGATGATGGTTTCTTTGGCATCTATATTAGAGAACAGGGCTATCGAATCATCGGTCGCTTTTTTCAGGTTGCGGAAGCAAACGATATTGCCTTGCGATTTACGCTCATTCAAAATCCGATTGGTACGTGAATAAGCTTGGAGCAAGCCATGATGCTTCAGGTTCTTATCCACATACATGGTATTGAGTGGCTGGCTATCAAAGCCTGTCAAAAACATATTGACCACCAGCAAGACATCCACCTCACGTGCGCGCACGCGCTTACCAATATCATTGTAATAATTATAATAGGACTGACTATCTCGCGTTGAAAATTTGGTGTTAAACATCTTATTATAATCAGTGATATAAGACTCAAGCTTATCGCGGCTATGCTGGTTGAGGACTCTCCCTTCGCTCAAGCCAGCCATAGGGTCTATTTCATCAATAATACCGCTGTCATTCAAACCAGTGGCATCCTTATCATCTTCGTTAGCTGTATAGCTGAAAATTGTGGCAACCCTAAGCTTATGCTCTCCAGCTTCTTTCTTAGCCTGAAACAAATCATAATACTTCGTCAATACATCCACGCCGCTTACGCAAAAC
>JAUZRH010000239.1 GCA_030950555.1 Mariprofundus sp.
AAGCCTTTTCCGCCTTAAGAAAAGCCTTAGGGCCTCGGAAATAATAAAGTGTCCCAAGCTGCGCAGGATAGAAGTTCCTCTTCAAGGCGAAGGGTCTGATGCATAGTAGGGACTATGTGCCAAATTCTTCAACGTAGAAGATGGACTTATCGACCAGTAGAATGGGAGAGTTAATTATTTCCGCGGCCCTTAATGTGTAAACCGGAATATGAAGGATGCCCCATTTTGGAGTTATTTGACAGTCTAGTCCCACCCTAAACCATGGCGTTCATACATATAGCGATTCAGTTTATAATGCCTTTTCTCGTCATTCCCGTGAAGACGGGAATCCATTGTTATCAATCACATTCTTCACCAAATAGATTCCCGATCAGGTTGGGAATGACGGATAATCCATGCTGAATAGTTTGCACTATTTAGGCTTGAGCGAGTAGGTAGGCATCGCAAAGTTCTATCGGAATGGGTTTACTGAAAAGATAACCTTGGTAGTGAGTGCAATGGCTGTTTAAAAGGTGAGTCAACTGCTCCTCAGTCTCGACTCCTTCAGCGATCACGGCGATATTCATGCTGCTGGCCATAGCGATAATGGTCTGAACGATTACCTTGTCGTTATCATCAAGTACAATGTCTTGGACAAAGGATTGGTCAATTTTAAGTTGGTCTAGTGGTAGCCGCTTTAGATATTGTAGGGATGAATAGCCAGTTCCGAAATCATCGAGCGAGAACTGGATGCCCAGCTTGTTGAGCTCGTTCATGTTGGCGATGGTCTCTTCAACATTTTCTAATAAGATGCTTTCCGTTAGCTCTATTTTGAGTAGGGAGGGGTTGATGTTGTGCAACTTCACAGCTTCAATCACGTCAGTGACAAAGTGTGCTTGGTGGAACTGTTTGGCACTGACATTGAGGGCCATGATGAGCTTAGCAGTGAGCGGGTCGTGTTGCCATTTTTCAAGTTGTTTACAGGCGGCATGAAGTACCCAGTGACCGATGGGAAGGATCAGCCCTGACTCCTCGGCTAAAGGAATAAACTGCATGGGTGGGATAAGGCCCTGAATTGGGTGATACCAGCGAATTAAGGCTTCTACACCTAAAGGGCGACGAAATTGATCCACCTGAACCTGATAGTGGAGCTGAAATTCTTGTTTGGCCAGTGCATTGTAGAGATCCGCTTCGAGATGGGTGCGGTTGTTGATAGCCTCTTGCATCGTAGGGTCGAAAAAACTCAGTCTATTGCGCCCTGCTTTTTTTGCCTGATACATTGCAATATCAGCCTGCTTAAGAAGCTCATCGAGTTGATCTAAATCAATGCGATTGAACAGCGTCAAGCCAATGCTTGCGGTACTATGGCATTCGCACGCATTGATCAGATAGGGTTCGGCTAAAGTGTGGAGTATTTTTTCGCCGATTAGTTTCGCTTGAGCGGCGCTGTGCATGGTTTTTTTACTTAAACCGGTGAGTAGAACAACAAACTCATCACCACCAAAGCGGGCTACGGTGTCACATCCGCGCACAGATGATAGCAGTCGCTGAGAGACTTTATTGAGTAAGATGTCGCCGTTGTTATGACCGAGCGTGTCGTTGATGTTTTTGAAGTTATCTAGGTCAATGAAGAGCAAAGCGCTATTTTTACGGTTTCGATGGTTACCAATGATGGTCTGTTTGAGGCGGTCTTGGAGGAGCCGACGGTTGGGTAGGTTGGTTAAATGATCAAAAAAAGCTAGGTGCTCTATTTTTTTGTCAGCTAGTTTACGTGCGCTGATATCTTGGTGGGTGCCGCATATACGCAGCGGTTGGCCTGTCGCTGTGTTATAGGAGATCGCAGCGCCTGAGCTCTCAATCCATAGCCAGTTACCATGGCTATGTTTCATTCTGAATTCAACGGTATAGGAATCGCCCTGATCAAAGGATGACTCCATGATGGCTAGAATGGTCAGTTTGTCTTCAGGATGGATGCGTTGTTCCCAGTCGCTAAATGTGTTGGTAATATCATCTCGTTCAATGCCAAGCATCTCAAGCCAGCGATCATTAACATTGTAATCACCTGATGCAAAATCCCAGTCCCAATAGCCCAGCGAAGCACCTGCAAGGGCACTACTTAACTGTTCCTCACTTTCACTGAGTTGGATTTCACTATTTTTTCGCTTAGTGATGTCAGATACGGTGCCAATAATTTTTGTTGTTTCGTTCGCATCGGCAACTACCGCAACAGTAATGTGCACATAATTGATGCTGTTATCCTGCGTGAGATGGCGTAACTCCAGTTCAAACCCTTGCCTGGAATTCACTAAGTGGTCGATACGGTTTTGTAAAATATCTCTGTCGCTAGGATGGATGATTTCAAGATACTGCGGAATGGTTAGAGGCGCAGATTGCGGTTTTAAGCCGACAATGAGATAGGCTTGATCATTTAAGGTGATCGTTTTGCTCTCTATGTTGAGCAACAGAGTGCCAAACTGGGCAATACGCTGAGCCTGCTTGTACAGGTCTTTACGGGCAAAGAGCACAGTGGAAATTTTCTTCTGTTTGTCGAGTTCCTTTTGCAACTCAGTGATACGCTGGCATTGCTGTTGATAGGTTATTGTGCTTTGCAAGGGATACGCTACTCCAATATGATGATAGGCGAGAGTGTGCATTAATAGTGATTATTGATCAATAGCCACAGTCTATTTATTGTTTTTGTACTGTATCTTTTACACGTTTAAGCGGAAAGGCTCACCATATTTCAATTGCTGAAGTGAACAATTTGCTGGTAAAAAAGGCGTGATTGCCTGCTGGGTGGTTTGTAACCAAGCTTCATCGCTGGGTTCGCTGGCATTGAGTATAATGCGGCTTGGAGTACGCCCCATTTGGCTTAACTTAAACATACTTAGTAGAGCTTGGTTGATAGCCCCAAGGCGACAGCCAACCACTAGCCATACTTCACATTCGTTCATGGCGGCAAGCCAGTCGCTTACTAGCCAGTGATCTGTAAGGGGGACCATTAGTCCGCCAATGCCTTCGATCAGGCAGGTCTTGTTGCTATGTGCAGCACACCATAGCAGAAGCTTCTGGGGATCAATAACGCTGCCTTGGTTAGCGGCTGCGAGGGAAGGGGCTGCAGGCTGCAAGAAGCGGTAGCGGTTGATAAGGTCGGCTTGGTATAGATTTTGGGCTTTCAGTAGTATTTGAATATCTTCATTTTGACCCTTTTCATCGAGACCACAGGCGACGGGTTTGATTGCTATAGCGCTGATCTTGGCTTCAAGGCATGAACGGATTGCACCACTCGTGACCCAGGTTTTTCCCGCATTTGTATCGGTTGCGGTGATGAATATTTGGCGTTTCATGCCGGGTGAATAGGGATCATCGAGTCAGTATGTTCAAAACCACTCTCTTTATACCATGCCTGCCCATAGAGCGCTTCAAAGGTGGCGCTGAATTTATTGTCCTCGGCTTGAAAGCTTTGCGGGTATCGCTGCTCGAGTTCACGAATCAGGGCGCGACCATAGAGGCCTGCTTTGCGGCCTCTGATGGCTGAGGCGGATGCACCGAGTCCTTTAAGTTCACGAATCAGGGCAAGCACATTAGGGTAGGTGAGGGTAAACAGGTCACTATCGGTCACGGGTAGTTCTACGGCTAATTTGAGTAGCTCATCCCCGAGGCTAGTGACATCGGGGAAAGGAAGTACATGGCCTGCGCGTTCGGGCTCAATGGAAGCTAAGGTCTGTCTTAGTTCGCTTAGGGTGCGGCGTCCGAAAGTAGAAAAAAGCATAAGGCCGCCGGGCGCCAATACGCGGCGCATCTCTGCCAGCATCCGTTGTGGATCAGAAACCCATTGCATGGCCAAATTAGAACAGACAAGGTTAAAGCTACCTGTTTTAAACGGTAGGCGAGTGGCATCGCCTGCGGCATGATGGTGTTTGCCATGCCAAGGCATTCGCAATGCGTGGGCTGAACGGGTGTGCTGCAGCATTGATTCGGAGAGATCAAAGGCAACCAATGTCGCTTTTTTGTAACGGCCACGTAGTAAACGGGTAAAATAGCCGGTCCCACAGCCTATATCCAGAATATGTTGTGGTTCTATTTTAATGAAATCCAAGTGCGTTAGCAAGCGATCTGCAATTTCACGCTGCAACACAGCATGGCTATCATAGCTGTTGCTGGCCGCTGAAAAGGAGCGGCTAACCTGTTGAGTGTGGATATGTGAGCTATTCATTGTTGCCACCATTGCTTTAAAATTGAGTTAAATCTGTCTGGTTGTGTTAAAAAAGGGGCATGACCACAACGGTTGAAAAAATGCATCTCGGCTGCAGGGCGCTGCTCAGCGATGTGACGGCTTGATTCTACTGAGATAACAGCATCATTCTCACCATGGAGCAGTAGTAGGTCTGTATTGATGGTGTTCAGTGAAGCGCGGAAATCCAGTGCTGCCAAAAGCGTCAGTCCTGCTAATAATCCGGCTTGGCTAGTGGGTCTTGAGCGGTCGATCGCTAAGCGGGCTAGCTGATTGTGTTGGCTACGCGTTAGCCCGTCACCATGTAGCATCAGTGAAAAAAAACGGTTTAATTGTCGTGCAGAGGTTGAGCTGACGGCTTCATGAAAGGCTGCAAAGGTAGTGTTATCACAGCCGTATGGCCAGTCATCTTCCACAGTGAAATGAGGGGTGCTGGCAACGAGGGCGAGGCCGGTAATCCGTTCAGGGAAGCGCTGGGCCAGATTGATTGCCAACATGCCGCCTAGTGACCAACCAACGACGGTGCAAGGGGCGTCTGGTAACGCTTCTGCTAAATAATCGACCCATGTGGCTGCAGGCTTATCAGCGGCGCCACCATGGCCGGGCAGGTTTAGAAAATGGGCTGTGGGGAAAGCGTGTTGCTGTTGATACCATACCTGTTTTGACTGTGCCCAGCCATGAATAAAGACCAATGGCTTCACAGTAAGGTCCGTAAGCTTGTCAGCAGTTGGTCGATCTGTTGTTCACTGTGGGCAGCGCTGAGGGTGAAGCGTAAACGAGCTGTGCCATCGGGGACCGTGGGGGGTCTGATGGCGGGGACAAAAAAACCATGATCGGCCAACTGGCTGGCCAGCGCCAATGCCTGTTGATCTGAGCCGATCAATAGTGGTTGAATGGCGGTTGTTGATGGCATAAATCCCAGCCTTGCTATAGCTGCTTTGAAATATGCCAGTCGTGCATGAAGTTGTCTGATTGGTTCGCCATTCTGAATCTGATTTAGGGCCGCTTGGCTGGCAGCAATAAGGGTTTCAGGTAGAGCTGTAGAGTAGATCATGGTGCGCAGCTGTTGTCGTAAGGCTGCTATCATCTCGGTGGTAGCGAGTATAAAAGCGCCATAGGAACCAAAGGCTTTTCCAAAGGTGCCTACTTCAATCAGGCGAGGGTGACCTGCAAGTGCATGCAGTGCTGTCAGTCCGCGCCCCTCTTTACCCACGCTGCCGGTGCCATGGGCATCATCAATGAGTAATAAGGTGTTATGTGCTTCAGCAAGCTTTAGTAGTGCTACTGTGTCGGCGCAGTCGCCATCCATGCTGAAAACACCATCGGATACAATGATCCGCCGCGCGCCTGTGTGTTTATGAAGTTGGAGCTCCAGTTGGTCGATATCCAGATGGCCGTAGCGATGGTTTATGGCACCTGAAAGACGCGCGCCATCCACCAAGGAAGCGTGGTTGAGTCGATCACAGAAGAGATGGGTGTGGCGGTTTGCCAGTGCTTGCAGCAGTCCCATATTTGCGAGCATGCCCGAGCCTACAATTAAGCATGCTTCAAAGCCTTTCCAACGGGCCAAGCTTGTTTCTAACTGATGCAGCGATGGAGCGTCGCCACTGACGAGTCGTGAGCCGCCACTACCCAGTGATTTGCTGGCGGCTCTACTCGCTGCATTGCAAATTGCTGGGTGATTGCTAAGTCCTAAATAATCATTGCTGGCAAAGTTAATCAGCGAGCGACCATTGTGGTGAATATGAATACCATCTCTCTGGCTGGCGGAGAGGTGGCGGCGTTGATGTTCCGGGAGAGGTTTAAACCAATTGCGTGAATCCAGCATGTGGTCCATGCTGGTCGGCATGTCGGAGCTGTCAACCAAACTCATGCACACGCTTGATGGTGCGCGCCACCTGCTATTTCCTGCTGGTTGCTTGTTCTGCCAGTTGCCTGTGCATGATGACGGTGTTTGTTGTGCTGATTGTATGCAAGAAATACGTGTTTATCCACACGCTACTTGTCTGCGGTGTGGTGTGGTTTTGCCCGAATCAATGGCACCAGGGCCGTGTGGTCGTTGCTTGAAATATGCGCCGCCTCAGCAACAAACGTATGCGCTCTATGAATATCATGGGCCCGTCCGCGAGGCGATATTAAATTGGAAGTTGGCAGGCAAAGAGGGGGCAGCGCGCTGGCTTGTGGAAGCGGCATTGCCGCGCTTAAAAGAACTTATTTTGCCGGATGATATTCTGTTGCCAATGCCTTCTCCTCTGTCACGGATGCAGAAAAGCGGTCAGCACCATACGGCGAACTTGTGTGCCTGGCTGGCGATGGCAACGGGTGCTCAGCGGCAGTGGCGTCTGTTGCGGCGAATAGGGGAGCAGCCAAGGCAGTCATCGCTAACAGGTTCGGCACGCAGAAAAAATCTTTGTAAGGCTTTTGCCCTAAGTGCCGACTATAGGTCATTATTGCAGCAGCGTGCGCCAGATGCGAGCTTGTGGATCATTGATGATATATTCACAACAGGATCAAGTGTGCATTATGCGGCACGTGCAATGAAACGAACAGGTTTGCTGGTGAATGTTCTGACGCTAGCCAGAACTGAACAGAGAGGCTTGTAGAGAGGTTTTAATGATGAATAAAGTTGAAATATATTCGGGCGACTACTGCCCTTACTGTGTGCGCGCGAAATCGCTGCTGAAAAAGAAAGGAGTTGAATTTACCGAGTACAATGTAAAAAAGGAGCTGGCTCGACGCGATGAGATGTTGACCCGTACCAATGGTGCGCGGACGATTCCACAAGTGTTTATCGGTGATCGCCATGTTGGTGGTTGTGATGAGCTTTATGCCCTAGAAAAAAGTGGCGAACTAGACAACTGGCTGGCTAAGGCATCGTAAAGCACGACTTATTTATTTGCGATGCCTAAGGGCCACAGAAAGAATAAAGTATCCAGATTATGCTCCGAATAGTCGTTGGATTCAAGGCGCCAAATCAAGCGCAAAAGCAAGCCCTGAATGGGCGCGATAGCCTACTGCCTTTAGTAGTCACTCTGTGGCAACGCAGAATGCGGACTTATAGACCAGCAGAACTGGATGATTTATTCTTTCCGCGGCCCTAACGTACAATCCATACTTGAATCACGACACTGTTATTGCTTTGCGTTGTCAGTGTTAAGGTGGTCTTGGTTGGCTTGTAGGCGTAGCGCAAGTCTGGCCCAGGCGGCATAATCCATCTGTTCCGGGCGAATGCCGGGATTGATATCAATCGCGTTGAAGCCATCAGCGTCAAGAAAACCTCGAAAGTTGTTAAAGATCGTTTTTCGACGGTGAGCAAAACCCTTGCGAACTGTCTGTTGTAGAATGGCGTAGTCGCAAGGTGGTGTGTGATGATGCGGGGTCAGCAATACGACGGCCGAGTGGACTTTTGGTGGCGGTGAGAAAGCGCCGGGTGGCAGTGTGAGTAGCCGTTTGACATCGTAGTGATGTCGAACCAGTACGGAAAGCCCACCATATATTTTGCTTCCCGGATCGGCACAAATACGTTCAGCGACTTCGCGTTGGTACATTAACACCATGCCACCAACGAGAGGGATAGCAGCTAACATGGCTGTTAGTGGGCCGCTGAGGTTATAGGGGAGATTACCTGCAATCCATTGTGGTTGTGCCTGGGTCACTGTTGAGGTGAGTTCTTTCATCACGTCGCCATGAACGACACTTAAGCTAGGCTTGCTATCGGCCACTTCCTGCCAGCGATTGGCAAAACGGTCATCCATCTCAATAACAGTGAGTGCTGATACGCGCTCTAAGAGTGTCAGGGTGATGGCGCCGGGGCCAGGGCCTATTTCGATAGCTGTGGCGCCTGCTGGAATCGCGCCGACAATACGTGCGATGGCCTGCTTATCAATGAGAAAGTGCTGGCCCAATGATTTTTTTGCCCTATTTTTAGCGGACGGTCGTTCTTTTGTTGGTCTGTTGGCGTATTCTTGTTCCATAAGGGCTAGGCTAACGTGGAACTTTTTTTAGGAAAGCGAATAACGCAGTGCTATGCTATTTATTGTTGTAAGATGTCATTTTATAGCTAGGTTGAAAAGCGTAATATCAAGCCTGCAGGCCGCATTTAAGACGCTCTGAGTATTGGTCCTTGCGTATGTGTGTTATTTTCATAAACTTCGCGCCCATTTTGCATCACTTTGGGGGAATTATAATATGAGTTCAAATCGCTGCCTGATAGCCGGTAACTGGAAAATGAACGGTATCCTTGAAGAGGCCTTAGATTTTCTAGGTGAGTTGGAATGCAATCCAGCACCAGAACATGTGGAAATAGCGCTTATGCCGCCTTTTACACTACTGCATTCGCTCTGTGAGCCTTTGAACGAAAAGGATGTTCGTTTAGGCGCACAGAACGTTTATTATGAACCACGAGGTGCTTTTACCGGTTCGATTTCTCCACTCATGTTGCGGGATGCCGGCTGTCAATATGTGATTCTCGGTCACTCCGAACGACGTGATATTATGGCGGAGTCAAACAAGCAGCTTAGCTCTAAATTAGCGGCAGCTTGGGCTGCTGGTCTTGAGCCTATATTATGTATTGGTGAACACTTGGAAGAGCGTGAAAATGGAACGACCAACGCAGTTTTGAAAAAACAGCTAGCTATTTTAGAGGATGTGGACGGCAGTGCCGCACTAACGCTGGCTTATGAGCCTGTATGGGCGATTGGTACGGGTAAAACGGCTTCGCCTGAGCAGGTGACAGAAACGCATGCGTTTATTCACCAAGAGCTCCAGCGCCTAGGGCATGACTGCCGTGTGTTGTATGGTGGTAGTGTTAATCCGGGTAATGCCGAAGCCTTGATGGGTTGCCCTGGTGTGGAAGGCGCACTGGTGGGTGGCGCTAGCTTGAAAGCTGATTCTTTTATGCAAATTGTTAAAGCCGCTGCCAAAGCAGTGAGTTGAGGAGAGTTTAATGACAACAATTTTGATTATCGTTCATGTGCTGATTGCACTGATGCTGATCGTGACCGTGCTGATTCAGCGTGGGCAAGGTTCAGACATGGGCGTTTCGTTCGGCGGAGGCGGCGCACAGACGCTCTTTGGTAGTCGTGGTTCCGGTTCTTTTCTGGGTAAGCTGACAGGTGGTTTGGCTGGTGCCTTTATGCTGACGAGTTTGACTTTAGCCTTCTTTTCTCAACAACAGACAGGTTCTGTGGTTGATCGTGCTCTCGCAGGCCAGGCAACGCAGAGTGAATTACCATCGGCTTCAGAGCCTATGCAACAAAAAGCATTTGACCCGAGCCAGTTAAAAAGCGATGCTGCGGCCCCTGCAGATAGCCTACCTGCTGCAGAGTAACTTCTCACTGGTGTTTTAAAGCACCAGTATCCATGCCGAAGTGGTGGAATTGGTAGACACGCCACCTTGAGGGGGTGGTGCGCTCACGCGCGTGCTGGTTCGAGTCCAGTTTTCGGTACCAACAAGGCATCTAAAGATGCCCAGAAAAAGCCAGTAATCGTTATGATTGCTGGCTTTTTTATTGACCGTTTGTCCATCCTGCCCTATAGTATCCAAGGAGATACCGACAAATAGACGGTATTTATGACGGTACTTTTCCGGAGTTTCATATCATCCAAAAAAAGTACCGTCACAAGGCGGGCGGCGATATGGCATTATCTGACGTAAAAATAAAAGCAGCAAAAGTGCCGAAAGGCAAAAAACAGTTGAAATTGGCCGATAGCGGCGGTCTTTATCTGCTGGTGAAGCTATCGGGGAAATACTGGCGGCTGGATTATCGTTTCGGGGATAAGCGCAAAACCATGGCTATCGGCATATATCCACGAGTCAGTCTGAAAGAGGCGCGCACCAGACGCGAATCAGCTAAAAAATTATTGGAACAGAACATCGACCCCAGCCAGAGCAAACAATCGGACAA
>JAUZRH010000024.1 GCA_030950555.1 Mariprofundus sp.
TAAGGGCCGCGGAAAGAATAAATCATCCACGTGCTGGTCTATAAGTCCGCATTCTGCGTTGCCACAGAGTTACTACTAAAGGCCGTAGGCTATCGCGCCCATTCAGGGCTTGCTTATGCGCTTGATTTGGCGCCTTGAATCCAACAACTATCCTGCGCATAACCTGGATACTTTATTCTTTCCGTGGCCCTAAGGCCTTAGCAATCAGAGCTCTTAATTGCTCTCCATCACCGTGTATCGCTGAAGGTGTCTGATGCATAAACCAGGTCACCTGTCGTTTACCATAACGGCGCGTTGCGGTAATCCCTTTTTGCACAGCCTCCTCAAGCGAACAGCGTTCCAATAGATGATCAAGAAGATGACGATAACCTACAGCTCGCATGGCTGGGTGTGTGTCGGCAAGACCAACAGAGGCCAGCCAACGCACTTCATGCAACCAGCCATCCTCCATCATCTGCATAAATCTATCGGCCATACGCTGGCGTAAAATCTCACGCGCTAGATCCAGCACAAAAATCGGACAGTGCACAATCTCGACATTGCTTGGTCGCTGCTGCCATGTACTTAATGGGATACCGGTACTCTCCTGCACAACCAGTGCCCGCAAAATGCGCTGACTATCCGCCTCTTTCAATTGCGCTGCAATCACAGGGTCACGCTGTTGCAGTAGATGATAGAGCGGTTTGATACCATCAATCCAGTGCATAGATTCAAAGCGCGCCCGAATCGTTGCATCCTCAGGCGGTATATCGGCAAGTCCCTCTATCAGGGCGCGCAGATAAAGCCCTGTACCACCCACAATGAGCGGTGTTTTACCCAAAGCATTCTGCTGACGAATCACCACCCTCGCCTCATCAGCCCAGCGCGCCGCCGAATAGTAATCGGGCAATTCACAACAGTTCACCATCGCGTGTTTCACTGTCGCCAACTCCGCTGCTGTGGGTGTAGCCGTACCAATATCCAAACCTCGGTAGAGCTGCATTGAGTCACAGGAGATAATCATATTACCACTCTGTTTGGCCACACTAAGAGCCAAGGCTGACTTACCAGTACCAGTCGCTCCCATCAAGGCCACGGCATAGAGTTTATTCATAATTTTTTATCACTGCTTTTTCCTTTAATACTGTTTTTTGCACCTTTCTCTCCTGGTCGCTCGCTTGCATATCTGGCCCCTGCTCATTCAGCATAAAACGCACCGCCAGCATCCATAAGGGACTAAGCGTTAAACTAAGGGCAATCACCGCGATAGCCATTTGATGCCCCTCCGTGTTAATCAAGCCCAAACCAAGCCCCATCGACGCCAGCAGAAAGGAAAATTCGCCGATCTGACTCAGCAAACCACCGGTCAGCAGTGCCATGGTCCATGTTTCGCCCAATAAACGCAAGATCATAACATTGATACCCGAGTTCACGGTGAAGACGAGCAGCGTTAGAAAAATAAGCAGCAATAGATGCGTACTGATAAAATCAAAGCTCACCAACATGCCCACAGACATAAAAAAGATTGCCACAAATACCACATAGAGTGAACGCAAATGTTCCTCCACCCACTCCGATTGATCGGATGCATGCAATATCATACCCGCTAAAAAAGCACCGAAGGGTGCTGAGAGACCAATTTGAGCCGTGAGAGCCGCTGCCGAAAAACAGAGCAGCAGTCCCAGCATAATTTTTTTATCCACAGACTGCTTCAAAGCCATAGGAAAATGCCAACTCGGACGACGTATCAGCCAGATTGCCAAAGCCAACAGTAGCCCTCCACCTATCACTTGAATGGCGATTTTTGCACTATCAACAGGCCCCTCTCCAGCAACGATACCAAGCACGATCATCATTGGCACAATAGCCATATCCTGCACTAGTAAAATACCCAATGCATTCTGGCCAAAAGGAAGCTCTAACTCGTCGGCGTCCTTTAGCAGCGTCAGCACCACAGCCGTTGAACTCATACTGATTAAAAAGCCAAATAGCAGTCCCGATTTCCACGACCAGCCAAACAACCATGCACCAAAAATACAGAGTACAACACTCAAGCTGATCTGGGCGGTAGTACCAAGCAATGCAATGCGCCAGCCAGCAATTAAGCGTGGCAGTGACACCTCCATACCAACAAAGAAGAGCAACATAATCACACCCAATTCACCCATATGAGTCAACAATTCACGATCATTGATCAAACCAAAACCGGAGGGACCGGCAATCACACCGGTAATAATATAGCCTACAGCTGCCGGAATACGCAATGAACGCAAAGCAAAGGCAAACATTAGCGCGCACCCAATCACCGCAACTAAGGCCAGCAATACCGAATTCATTTCCACTATTCCTGCCTACCGAATAGCCGATCCAACTCATGCAGCGATAGTGTAACATAGGTGGGTCGTCCATGATTACATTGGGCAATATTAGGGGTGGATTCCATCGCCCGCAAAAGCGCTCCCTGCTCTATCGAGGAGAGCAGACGGCCGGATTTAATCGAACCTTTACATGCCCGGTTACCCAGCCAACGCTCCAGCACACGCGCCCCCCCACTACTACCGCCTTCAAAATCAACACCAATCAAGCGACAACTCTCCACCAACTCCGTAACCATTTCCACCAGCGGCTCACTACCCAACATCGCCGGTATAGAGCGAATTAGAAAGGATTCATCGCCTGCCGCTTCGACTTCCACACCAAATCGACACAGCGCATCAATATGGTCATGCAGCCAGGCCGCCGCTTCACCGCTCAAAGACAGCGACTCAGGCGTTAATAACATCTGACTAACAACGGTGCCGCCAGCCAGCTCCGTTTTCAATTTCTCATACGTCATTCGCTCATGGGCTGCATGCTGATCCACCAACACCACGCCCGTCGCCGTTTGAGCCAAAATATAACAGCGATGAATTTGAGCCAGAGGTTCTCCCAAATCTAATGGCGCACTGGCCTGATAAGGACCGCTGCCTTCATGCACGTCTGGCGCGCTAAATAACAGCCGCGTCACATCCCTACCCGCACTAGCCTGACTTGGTGGCCGATAGTCACCTGAAGAAAAGCGTGGCATTCCGCCCTGCTGTCCCCCAGCTGCCGTCCCGGCACCCGTCATAGAAAGCCCCCCTCCTGTTGGCGCCGCAAAGCCGCCCCCCCCTGACTGCGGACTGCTGGAACGCTGTATCGCCATTAACGCCTGATCACTGGTTGTAGAAGCCACCACCTGTCCCATACGCTCAATACCGGCGCGTACACAAGCAACAATGCCTGAACGCACTGTTTGTGGTGATTTAAAACGCACTTCGCGCTTACTCGGATGCACATTGACATCAACATTGGCTGGATCAATCTCCAACCGTATCACCGCCACTGGATAGCGGTCGTGAAAAATAACATCACGATAACCCGCTCGCAACGCTGCTAGCAGCTGTTTATCACGAATAACCCGGCCATTAACCAAAAAGAGCATACGGGTGGAATCACGATGGTGAAATGTAGGCAAGCCCAACCACGCAGAGATATGCATGCCTTCATGTTCAATGCTCTGCTCAATTTGATTATCCGCAAATTTACTACCCATGATGGTCATCACACGCGCCTCAGTGGATTCACCCGGAAAATTAAAACGGCTACGTCCATCTAACTCCAACTGCATTGCCACCGAAGGATTCGCCAGCGCCAAAGCACGAAAAAGATCCACAATAGCCGCCTCTTCGGTTTTATTACTACGCATAAAATTCAACCGGGCGGGTGTATTAAGAAACAGATCAAGCACTTCAATACGCGTGCCTTGTCGAGGCGGTGCCGGCCGCACGACCGTTTCGCCACCGCCATCCACACGCACCTCTACACCGACACCATCATGGGCTGTCTGCATGCGAAAACGGGAGACCGATGCAATAGAGGGCAGCGCCTCACCACGAAAACCATGACTGGCAATGCAATGCAGATCTTCTGATGATTCTATCTTACTAGTGGCATGGCGCTGCAGCGATAGTTCCGCATCGGCCGCACTCATGCCAAAACCGTTATCATCCACCTCAATCCGCTTTCTGCCGGCATCACTGATGCGTACCACCACACGGTTTGCACCCGCATCGATACTATTTTCAACCAACTCTTTCATCGCTGAAGCCGGCCGTTCAACCACTTCGCCAGCCGCTATTTGGTTGGCAACTTGTGGTGGCAAAATATGAACAAGTTGATTAGACACCTTTCACTCCTTGTTTATCTGTTTTATCACATCATAGAGCCACTTGCAAAACTCTGGGTGGATGAGTGACAATCCCACTTCGAGCGCAACTCAGGATGGAATGAAGGGCATGGTGGTTCCATACGCTGAAATCCCAGCCTAGAAATGCGCCGGAGTGGGGCAGTTCATCGCCGCTCATGGGTTTTGCAAGTGGCTCCATAGTGTTCGAATAACTTGATTCATCTGACCAAATCAAAATACTTAGAGAAATCACACGCAATTCCTCAGCTACTAGGGAGCGCCATAAAGCGACATCTCCACATCCAAAGTTGCTAGGAGGCTGTCCGAGAATAGAAAAACCTATTGCTACCCCCATTTCGGCCATGATCTCCGTCTACCTTCGTTAAATAGACGCATCTATTCACCTCACACGCCGAAAACAAGACTCAAAATGGCAGTCCCTCGCTACGAACTCTCTTCTCGGACAGCCTCCTAGATCAATACACGTATGCTGTTATCAAAAATTACTACTGCCTCCAGACCATTACCAGCCAGCAAAAACCGACAAGTAAAGCATTCTAATACCACTACGACCCTAGTGCACGCGGCTCCAAGTCCCTACTCACAATAAAAAAAGCCGCACCTAAAAATAATTAGCAAGCATAACAATCCACTTCCTCACTGTCGCCATTACATATTTACACCACACAACCTCACAGGTATAAATACCTACCTGATTACGTACAAAGCTCAGCTATCTTTCGGTCTATTAAAAAAGAAAGGTCATACACCCCTTTAAACTAAAGACACAAACACAAGCGAGCCATCAGGTGAATACCACTTGTGGTAGAGAGTACCCCCTGGGGGACGACACACGAATGGGCACGCATAAGGCAACAATCATAGCTTTTTAATTCGTGTGAATCGTGGAACAAGGTGAATGCCGCTTGCGGTAGAGAAGGTGCCCTGGGGTATCAGTGGCTAAGATTTTCTTGATTACGTATCATATTCAGCTATCTGACGGTTTCAACATGTAGAGGCTCCAATATACTTGATTGTCACCATAGCATGTCGGCGATCGGCATAGCTGCGTTT
>JAUZRH010000240.1 GCA_030950555.1 Mariprofundus sp.
AAGAGTTTGGCGCATAAGCAAGCCCTGAATGGGCGCGATAGGTAGTCATATTGCTTTTAAAAAGTGGCTGATTCTTTAACGCAGAAGAGGGGCTTATAGACCAGTAGAATGGGATAGTTAATTATTTCCGCGGCCCTAAACCCTCATTTAGGAGCTATTTCGACAGTCTAGCTTTAGTCCCGCAAGGTTTTGATGTTGCTGCACGACTACCCCCCCCCTTAAGGCATGTTGTTTTTAGATGTGTGTCGCACTTGAATGCGTAGTGCATGACTTCACAGATCCAAGGCTTGCTCTTGAGGATTGCTGTTTAGGATAGGGCGGTTAGTCTTTAGCGATGAGTGAAAAACTAAAGTGCTTATTAATTCTTGGTTGTGGTTATGTTGGAGAGAAGTTGGCTGCGGCATGTCTGGCTGATGGTATGCGTGTGATTGCTACGACGCGGGACCTGTTACGTGCCGAGGTATTGGCGAAGCAGGGGATTGAGGCGATTGTGGTGCGTTCACCTCTGGAACTGTCTGATGAATTGCTAGCTGCTGTGGATGGGGTGGTTGATTCGATTCCTTTATCGCGTGATCAAACAGGCATACATGCCACGCAACTATTATGGTTGCCGCAGTTGACTGAGCGACTATTGCATCTGCGATGGGCCGGTTATCTATCCAGTACGGCTGTTTATGGCGATGCAGGTGGCGCATGGGTGGATGAATCGTCTATTTGTCGACCGAGTAGTGAGCGGGGTGGCGAACGACTAAAGGCAGAAAAAACATGGTTGGAGTCGGGTTTAGCGGCTGAAATATTTCGTTTGGCCGGTATCTATGGCGTAGAACGAAATATTCTAGGCCGTTTGAAATCAGATGCTTACAAGGCTGTGCAGTGGAATCCTCCTCACTACGCCAGTCGCATTCATGTTGATGATATTGTTGCGGCGCTCATGGCTGCAATGCAGAAGCCTAGAGCTGGGCGCATTGTGAATTTAGCCGATGATTTGCCTTTGCCGCATGCGGAGTATGTATGTGAAGTGGCAGCGATGATAGGCGCTCCGATGCCGCAGATGCTGACAGAATCAGAAGGGGAGGCCGTTCTCTCACCCTCAATGCTGGCATTTTTCCGGGATAACAAGCGTGTTTCAAATCGTCTACTGCATCAGGAACTGTTGCCTAGCTTGCAATACCCGAGCTTCAGAACTGCGATGGGGGAACTTGATGCGAATTAAACGGTTGGGGAGTTGTTTAGATGAGTCGTGAATATGCGATGATAGACACCCTAAAGCGCCAGTTGACGGGAGTATTAGCAGGAAAGGATGAGGTGATTAACCAACTTCTGATTACACTCATCTCGGGCGGGCACCTACTTATTGAAGATGTGCCGGGTGTCGGTAAAACCACGCTGGCTCATGCCTTGGCTGTTAGTATTGATAGTTCATTCGGTCGGATTCAGTTTACCGCGGATATGTTGCCAGCTGATATTATTGGGGTGGAGGTATTTGATACCGTAGAACGACAGTTTGTCTTTCACCCGGGGATGATTTTTCATCAGATGATCCTCGCGGATGAAATCAATAGAGCCACGCCGAAAGCGCAATCGGCACTGCTTGAGGCAATGGCCGAGGGGCAGGTTAGTATCGAAAGTGAAACCCGACTATTGCCCCATCCCTTCTTTGTGATGGCGACACAAAACCCAAGCGAACACATCGGCACCTTTCCGCTACCAGAGTCACAATTGGACCGTTTTTTTATGCGTATCAATATTGGCTATCCGGATAAGAAGGCCGAAAAAGAAATTTTACTGGGCAGTGTTGGCCAGGTGAAACTGACATCCCTTACAGCTGTGGCTTCATGGCAGGAGATATTAGCTGTACGCTCACAATTGGCAGCTATGACAGTGAGCGATCAGTTACTTGATTATCTGCTGGAACTGCTTGCTCTGAGTCGCAATGGTGAATGGTTGCAAGCCGGAATCTCACCAAGAGCCGGACGGGACTTACTCCAAGCAGCTAAAGCGCATGCCTGGCTGGCTCGCCAAACCTATGTGAGCGCGGCTGATGTACAGGCTGTATGGTTACCATGTTTGGCGCACCGAGTCGGTGGTGTTGGTGATATGAAAGAAGCATTGTTAGCCTTATGTGATGCTGTAGCCGTGCCTGGGTAGTAAAAGGAGGACGTATTGTGGCTTATGATCCTGCTGAGCTGAAACTGCCAGCTTGGTTGCTATTGCTATTGGATCGATTGATATGCGTAAGTTTACCGCTGTTTCCCTGTTGGAAGCTCAGTTTTAGCCGCCCGGGCGTTGTTTTTGTCGCTGGTTTGATTGGGGTATGGGCTGCGGCTCTCTATTCGGGTAATAATCTGCTCTATCTGTGCGGTGCGATGTTACTGGCACTGCTATGGGTGGGACTCTGGCAGGGGGTGCAGCTGTTAGGTCGTGTGGTTTTACCAGTTTTTCCGCAATTGCAAGCGGCGAGTGTATATGTGATGCGGCGTCAGCAGGAGGGGTTATTCTCCTCACCCTGTTCCGGTATGGTTCAATTAGAAGGGCTGTTTGGACGTGAAAAGTTGAAGCTCAATGCACTCTGTTATGGTGATACATTGCTATGGTATGGACGATTTCGTATACAAGATCGTGGTCTTTATCCGTGTCGTCAACTGCAGTTGACCACGGCAGCACCTCTGGGACTGTTTTTCGTGCGTTGCCTCCGTCAAGTAACACTGGAGCTGGTGGTTTTGCCGTTGCCTATCGCTTGGTTTCCTCAATTTCATTCACCAGATAACCATGATAGTAAAACGCCCGGTGATGCGTGGCATGATCTGCGAGCTTATATCGCTGGCGATAGTCCCAAACTTATTCATTGGCGTAAAGCACAGGCAGAGCCGGATAGCTGGTCGGTTAAACGTTTTACTTCTAGTGATGGCATACAGCATCATCACTGCTTGAAACTAGATCTGCGTCTACCCGCAGGCATGCCGCTGGTTGCCTTTGAGAAATTAATGGGTCAGGCATGGTTCTGGCTGAAAAAACAATCTGGAAGTAAGCATGCCCAACTATATATAGGTTCTCAGCGCTATGATTTATGTCATGACGCTGACTATCAACAAGCTGTGCACGCCTTAGCGATGGCAGAACCTGGGCTGGGTGGGATTGCTGCTGTGGATGGCGTCATATTGAGCCTGTGCAATGATGCCGCCTGAGTCATCGCTAGCGGTGCTGGATGCACGTACGGAGCATTTAACGCTGGCAGTATTGTTGTGTGGTGTGGCTTCGTTGGCGCTCTCTGATTTTGTTGCGCCGATTTACTGGAGTCTGCCTGTTGTTGCTGCTCTATTGCGACTATGGCGCGGTTCATCCATGCAGTTGACCGAGATGCAGGCCAGCTTTATTGGCTGGGCGGGTTTTCTGTGGGTGGCGATTGAGATTCTGTTTGGTCGGGCTCTGGTGGTAGCATTTACTGATTTTCTATTGATTTTAGCCTTGGCTGTGGTGGTAGAGTTACCGACGGTGCGTAATCACCTGCACCGCATGTTGGTGGGGCTATTTTTGCTATTAGCTGCAGCCGTGTTGACTGACTCTGTGTTGTATGTGTTTCCTCTTTTGGCCATGGCTTGGTTTCTCTATCGTGCATCGGGCTGTCTATATGCTGCCGGCTTAGCTGTTGACGCTGGTGGTGCGACCGTTAATTTACCTGCCACGAGCCTACGCAAGGATCTCTATGCGGTGTTGCTAGTGGCGGTCATTGCGGCACTGTTATTTACCCTATTACCACGTTTTGAATTTCATTCACTGCTATCAGCCAGACAGCCGCATCTGGCCAGTAGTGGTTTTTCTGATTCAGTTCGACTGGGTGATTTTGGCCGACAAGTTGATACAACCGTTGTCATGCGGGTTGAGCCGCTTGAACGTAATAAAGCGAGTGTGAATCAGTTTAAGCAGTATCTTCTCAAGCGTTATTGGCGTGGGGTGGCATTGTCACATTTTACCGGCGTAGGCTGGCGTCGCACAAAGGAGAAGCATCATCAGCTGTTTCTGAAGGGTCGTGATATTGCGATTTCAGCAGCAAGTGGTATGTCGGTTGTGCTCTATCGAGAGGCAATTAGCCATGCATATATTTTGTGGCCGGATGGACTGCTAGCTCTGCATACGTTACCTGGTAATGTTGAAATGGATGGCTTGGGGGTGTTGCAGTTTGAACGGGCTCCCGATCGACGGGAACGTTTATATATGGATGTGGCGATGCAGAGCCATCAGCAGTTGGAGATGCGTCCTCCTCTCAGTGATGAAAGTGATAAATCGCATATTCCGAATAAACTGAGCGCATGGGTTACTGCTACTGCGGGTAGGGGTACGGCCGTAGAGAAGCTGGCACGTGTGATCGATACCTTAAAAGGCTGGCGTTATGATCTAAACACTAGCGTGGATAGTGTGCACCCTTTAGCGTATTTCTTAACGAATAAACGTGGTCATTGTGAACTCTATGCAACCACGCTGGCTCTGGCTGCACGCACGTTGGGCTTGCCGTCGCGAGTGGTGAATGGTTATGCACGAGGCGAATGGAATGAGGCGGGAGGCTTTTTAATGATTCGCCAGCTGCACGCCCATAGCTGGGTCGAAGTGTGGTTGGATGACCATTGGCAACGTATGGATGCTACACCGGCTGATCATTACCAATCATCCTACCTTAACTTCCCTAGGCTGGATCAGTTATGGGAGTCAGCCAAATTAAGTTGGTATCGGTATGTGCTGGAGTTTAGTGGGGCTGACCGAATGGGATTATTGCAGCAACTATGGCACAGTCTCAAGCAGCTTGCTCCATGGCTTGGCCTATGTTTAGTGCTGAGTATTATTCTGATAGTCGTAGTCAAGCAGATCAAGCGGATCTGGCGCTGTTGGAAGCAACAGAAAAATCAGCTTTGGCCATTATTAGACCGCTGGTTACTAGCACACGGCATCAAAAGGGCACAATCACAACCGCTTAGAACCTTGCCACTGCCGCAAGACGTTGGCAAGTCGCAGTGGTTGGCGTTTGTTCGTGCATGGGAACAACAAGCTTATGGTGTTGATTTACCTTGGTTAAAACGAGATTTAAAACTGCACTTAAAGCAGCTTAGGCCGCGGAAAGAATAAATCTCCACGTGCTGGTCCTATCGCGCCCATTCAGGGCTTGCTTATGCGCTTGATTTGGCGCCTTGAATCCAACAACTATCCTGCGCATAACCTGGATACTTTATTCTTTCCGCGACCCTTACGTTACCTCACAGCTGAAA
>JAUZRH010000241.1 GCA_030950555.1 Mariprofundus sp.
CTGCGTTGCCACAGAGTTACTACTAAAGGCAGCAGGCTATCGCGCCCATTCAGGGCTTGCTTATGCGCTTGATTTGGCGCCTTGAATCCAACAACTATCCTGCGCATAACCTGGATACTTTATTCTTTCCGTGGCCCTTAATCTTTGGGATTCCTCCCGCCGACCCAGCTACACTTCCCGGCGGATGGCTAATCCTTCTCGGGACGGGATCTTCCCCCGCAAGAACCGACGACCTTGCCCGGCCGCACGGATGATTTATTCTTTCCGCGACCCTTAAGCCTCGGGAATGACGGACAATCCGTACTTCAATCACTAGATAATCCTTAACTGTTGATTTTATTAATATTTTCCCAAAAAAATTTGATCTCATGCATTACGCATCCGAGGGTGACATACATCTCAAGCGCCCAGATTAGATTTCAATCTCACCCTGTAGATATTTCACGCCTCTTCCAGCTATGAGTACCCGCTCACCTTTGAGCTCACAACGCACTTCACCGCCCCGGCTCGAGAGCTGTTTGGCAAACAGTTGTGTCCGACCCAAACGATTTGCCCAATAAGGGGCCAACTGTGTGAAGGCTGAGCCAGTAACCGGATCTTCATTTATCCCAAACTTCGGTGCAAAAAATCGACAGACAAAATCATATAATTCAGAGGGTGCGGTGACAATCACCCCACGACCATCCAATTCGCTGAGCAGGTCAAAATCAGGTTCAGCAGAGAGTAGATCATCCTCTTGCTCAAAAACCACGATATAATCTTCAGCTTTCAAACACATTACCGGTTCCATACCAAACGCATGTATCATTTGAATAGGAGCTTCACAAATCACTGCGGGCTGGGCGGGAAAATCCAGGATCAGCAGATCCCCTTGTTTGACCACAGATAACAAGCCTGAACGCGAATCAAATAGAATCTCCGGCTGCTTAAAGTCCAAACAATGAAACAGCACATAGGCCGCTGCCAGCGTTGCATGACCACAGAGATCAACCTCAACAGTCGGCGTAAACCAGCGAATATGAAAGCCGCTATCCGTTGCAATAAAAAAGGCTGTTTCAGAGAGGTTGTTCTCCTCTGCTATCAATTGCATCACCCCATCAGGAAGCCACTCATCCAATGGGCAGATAGCAGCGGGGTTTCCCTCAAAGGGCTTTGAAGCAAAGGCATCAATTTGATAAATAGGTAGCTTCATCACTTCTCCTGTGACCGTTTTATCCTTTCCAGTGGCTTACTTTCTGCTTCTCAGCACCATGATGCTAGCAGCGCGGCTACAGCCGCACAGATTTTGCAGGCGAAGAGAATCAATCACCTACAAATATTTTTATTTTATCCCTAATCTGATCGCGAACACGACGAAACGATGCCATAACATCCCCTTCCGTTCCCGTCGCTTTGGCCGGATCATCAAAGGGCCAATGCTGCTTCTCACAACTCACGGGAATAACAGGACAACTGGCATCGGCATTGCTGCAGACCGTCACCAGCAGATCCAACTCATGAAGTATCGCAGGGTCAAGCTGCTCTGACTGCTGCTCGCTGATATCTACGCCCGCTTCCTGCATCACAGCAATAGCGCGTGGATTTTTACCATGGGCGACAATACCGGCAGAGTAAACATCAAACCGCTCCCCACCCAACTGCTTTAACCACCCCTCTGCCATCTGCGAGCGGCAGGCATTACCTGTACATAAAAATAGCACCTTCTTCTTCATTTTATTCCCCTTTCATACCATGATTTACTTCGATTAACGATCGCCACTACTGTTAACATCACCGGCACTTCCACCAGCACACCAACCACCGTCGCCAATGCCGCACCTGACTCAAAGCCGAAAAGAGCAATCGCTGCCGCCACCGCCAGCTCGAAAAAATTCGATGCACCAATCAGTGCTGATGGCCCGGCCACACAGTGAGCTACGCCCAATCTACGATTGAGAAAGTAAGCAAGTGAGGCGTTAAAGTAGACTTGAATCGTAATGGGAATAGCCAGCAGCAGAATCACCAGCGGTTGCGCCAGTATCTGCTCACCCTGAAAACCAAACAGCAATACTACCGTCACCAGTAGCGCCGCCATCGAGAGAGGGTCCATCTTATGCAACCATTCATCAAGTATTCCACGCGATAATAGCATTTTTCGCCCCACATAAGCCAGAATCACAGGTATAACGATATACAATAGTACCGATAAAAATAGCGTATTCCAAGGTACCGTGATCGAAGCAACACCTAACAGAAGCCCGACAATAGGTGCAAAGGCAAAAATCATAATCAGATCATTCAGCGCGACCTGCGAGAGCGTAAACTGCGGATGACCATCCACCAGTCGCGACCATACAAAGACCATCGCCGTACAGGGAGCTGCCGCCAGCAGAATCAAGCCAGCGATATAACTATCCAATTGCCTAGGATCAAGCCAGTCGACAAATAGAAAGCGTAAAAAGAGATACCCCAACAGCGCCATAGAAAAGGGCTTCACCAACCAGTTAATACCAACAGTTACGGCTACACCACGGCGATGCGCCCACACTTCATGTAACGATGTATAATCAATCTTGAGCAGCATCGGCAGAATCATTGCCCAAACCAACATCGCCACAGGCAAGTTAATATGGGCAATTTCTATATTGCCGAGTGTATGAAATAACGCAGGCATCAGATTACCCAGGCTAATACCAGAAACGATCGCCAAAAAGACCCAGAGCGTTAGAAAACGGGCAAATAACCCCATTGATTTAATATTGGACTTGACCATAAGAACCTCCTAAAAATGGCATAATATCCGTTTATGCGGATAAAGCAATGATTAGATATATACGTCGTTATAGCGTCGCTTCGATCACCCTACCTGCATAGAAAACAGAAACTCATAATTAAATCACTATAGCCCTATAGTGATTTAAGCTTGAAGATGTCTTTTCTCGTCATTCCCGTGGAGAACCTGCCCCCGCGAAGGCGTGGGGCGGGAATCCATTGTTATCAATCATATTCTGCAATGGTGGATCCCTATCCGGTAGGAAATGATGTACAATCCAGACTTGAACCACGATAGCACAAACGAAGCCAACTTCTGTGAGTAAACAGGCCGAATCCTTATTTGCCGAGGCGTGTAAAACTCAGCTAACAGGACAGCTCTTTCAAACGCACATGATCGCTCTGAAGCTGTTCGTCACTGATTGCACTCACTAAAATCATAGCTGCTAATTTTGTCACATTGTCACTCGACCGCATCAAGCGATAATAGACCCATGTACCTCGACGCTCTGTTTCAACCATGGCGGAATTCCTTAAAATATTCAGGTGCCTAGAAATGGTACTCTGTGGAAGCGAGAGAGCATCCGTCAAATGACAAACACAGAGTTCATCACGTAGTGCCAGCAAGTGAATAACACGCAAACGCACAGGGTCAGAAAGAGCTTTAAATAGACTAAGTAAATCCATTAGCGAACCATATCTGTTCTTGATGAAAATTACCTTCTGTTTATTGACAAGGTAGTTAAACTCGATAACCGGGTCAGATACCGTCCGATGTTTTGAACCAAGCTGGATAAGGGCACTAATCTGACCCACAGACTCGAAGCCTAAGGGCCACGGAAAGAATAAAGTATCCAGGTTATGCGCAGGATAGAAGTTTGGATTCAAGGCGCCAAATCAAGCGCATAGCAGGGCTATGTAACTGATTTGGCAACGCAGAATGCGGACTTATAGACCAGCAGAATTGGA
>JAUZRH010000242.1 GCA_030950555.1 Mariprofundus sp.
GGTGGATGAGCGGCAATCCCACTTTGAGTCCATTTTTGAGGTGGAATGAGGTGCATGGTGGTTCCATGGAGCAAACAACAGCGCGGAAATGGGCCAAAGTGGGGCCGCCGATCGCCGCTCACGAGTTTTGCAATTGGCTCTAGAGAGCAGCTGTTCTTTTAAGCTCTTGTCAGCAGGCTTAGAGCCCAACCAGATAGAGAGCAATGCCTGTTGAAAATCATACCCTTCAATCACACCTCGCTGCACGTCATTAAAAAACATACGAGTGGAACCATCAGCCAAAAAGTCAAAATCAATTTGATCACCTTGGTGGGCTGTGACAAAAAAAGCGTTAAAGCGGTCTAATCGTCCCTGCAAATCAAGTAGCTGCTGATCAGTTAGATTTTTCTTAAATCCTGACTCCCATCCTTGGATCAGCCGCTCTTTCCCCACCTCATGATAGAGAATAAACATCGAGACTCTTTTGTTACGATGACTATCGAGAATAACACGATCATCGGCTGAAGGCTTCTCTAGGTAGAGGGCTGCAATATAGATATCAAAAAAGAATTTTGAGCGGATACCTGCCCCATTCAAATGCAGGGTTTTATTTTCCACTTGCACACTGGGCGGAATCGCTACAGAGGCGATTTCTACCGCCTGCACATCCACACTAAAGAGCAGCAATAGCAACATCATCACTCTCAAGCTATCACCAACTTCCCTGCTAAACTGGTCGTCAAGGTATCTAATAGATGGCTTTTAAATAGCGCCACCAGCAACCAGAGCATCGCAATAGGCAACAAAATCACCTGCACCACAAACAGCGCTAGATAGGCGGTCATTAATTTCAGAAGAGCGCTGATGATATTTTCCGCATTTTTTATCATACTTAAATAGGCGGCTCTTATTTTGCCAATTTTATCACTACCACCAGCAGTCATCGATGCGAAGAATCCTCTACTCTCACCCGGCGCAAGCGTTTGCATGCTGTCATAGCTTTTGGAGAGTAGGCTTAATTTTTTCAGCGAATCTTCTATTTCTGGCTGTAGCCAGTTACTATAAAGTGAGTCACCCACCCATGCTGATAGAGGCAGTAAAAAACGCAGCAGAAGCAATATCAAGGCACATTTTATCAGCCAAGGAGTCAGCGCAACGACAACATCCCCCTTCAACCAGAGCAGCGGCAGCATCAGCAATAATAATAGCGCAACAGCTTTAAAAGAGATCACCGAACCCAGTTCATAACCCAGTTTTTGCATACCAAGAGAGACAATCGCTGCAACCACTAGTGAGGAGAGTCGTTCGGTCATATCATCAATTGGATCAAGCAACTGACCTGCGGCAATGGTGATACCGACACCTGCAGGAGCAAGCTCTAAATGCGACTCCTTCACAACCGAGACCACCGCATTGATTCCGCGCACGACGGCATAGGCCACGGTTGCCGATTTAATCGACTCAGAGAAGTAGCTGTCAGCGCCCTTATCAATCGTTGATAACGTCACAAAAGAGGCCACATAAAAAAGCCCACTGACCAACAGTAATAGCAGAGTGACTCTTATTTTACTATTCACGACGCGCAACAGTAACTTACTGGGATATCCACTCAAAACCATTCAGCATTTTGATTTATCCATACCAATTAGCTGGAACAGCTCCAGACGTGATGAGGGGTTATTAAGAAAGGCACCCGTCAACTTGGAAGTGGTAGTCCATGAATTGGATTTCTGCACCCCACGATGACACATACAGAAATGCTGACACTGAATAATCACTGCCACGCCATCCGGCTCCAATACCTCCTCAATAGCATTGGCAATCTGCATCGTCAGTTTTTCCTGCACCTGCAGACGCTTGGCAAAACCATCTACCACACGCGCAAGCTTTGACAGGCCCACAACCCGACCATGCGGTATATAGGCAACATGCGCCTTGCCAACAAAGGGAACCATATGATGTTCACAGTGGCTATGGACATCAATATCAGAGACCAGCACCACCTCATCATAACCCTCCACCTCTTCAAAGGTTTTCAGCAGATGTTCCTTTGGATCTTCCCGATAGCCTGAGAAGTGTTCGGCCATCGCCGCCAATACACGTGCTGGTGTCTCCAACAAACCTTCACGCCCCGTATCCTCGCCCATATATTCCAACAGACCGCGCACATGTTTCATTGCTGCAATATTTTTCTCATCATTCAGATCAAAATCTTCTGTCATTGGTCGCTTCCTTTTATCATAAAGGTGTGCACCATAGCGGATTCATTACGTTTACAAAACCCATCATAATTATAAGCTTTCTAGGAGCACCAATGCTTACGATTGATCTACTCAGACATGGCGCGCTTAAAGGCGGCCTGAAATATCGTGGTCTCACCGATGATCCGCTCACCCAAGCAGGACGTCGCGATATGGAAACAGTATGGCAACAGCTGTCATCTGAGGTTGATCTTATTATCACTTCCCCACTTTCGCGATGTGCAAATCCTGCCGCTGAATGGGCAAAACAGAGGGCTATTCCTTGCATAATTGAACCACGCATTGCTGAGATGCACTACGGACGTTGGGAAGGAAAAACTAGCGATCAGATCAAGCGTGAATATCCAGGCATGCTTGAAATGTGGCGGCGCGACCCTTCGAACATGCGCCCACCCGCTGGTGAATCAATCCATGAGTTACGCTTGCGATTACAAATGTGGATGCAAGAGATAAGCCTCGGTTATAAGGGAAAACATCTACTATTAGTCTCTCACTCCGGTGTGTTGCGGATGCTCATCGCACTCGCTCTGCAAGCTCCAATCATCAGCACCCGTCAACTGGCAATGCCCTACTGCTGCTGGAGCCGCATCTGCTACACAGATCAAACTTACACGCTAGCCTTTCATCAGCATTCACAGTAATGCTCATGATGGTTTTGATGATAGAACTAAGGGCCGCGGAAAGAATAAATCATCCACGTGCTGGTCTATAAGTCCGCATTCTGCGTTGCCACAGAGTTACGACTAAAGGCAGTAGGCTATCGCGCCCATTCAGGGCTTGCTTATGCGCTTGATTTGGCGCCTTGA
>JAUZRH010000243.1 GCA_030950555.1 Mariprofundus sp.
GGGCCGCGGAAAGAATAAATCATCCACGTGCTGGTCTATAAGTCCGCATTCTGCGTTGCCACAGAGTTACTCCTAAAGGCAGTAGGCTATCGCGCCCATTCAGGGCTTGCTTATGCGCTTGATTTGGCGCCTTGAATCCAACAACTATCCTGCGCATAATCTGGATACTTTATTCTTTCCGTGACCCTTACGCTTACGGCCTATTGCTTCGCTCGCCCCGTGCTTAATCTTTGGGATTACTCCCGCCGACCCAGCAACACTTCCCGGCGGATGGCTAAGCCTTTTCGGGACGGGATCTTCCCCCGCAAGAACCGACGACCTTGCCCGGCCGCACGGATGATTTATTTTTTCCGCGGCCCTAACTATGATTTTTTACAGTCGGTGGGGTGCTATCACCGGAGGCTTGCATGGCAATAGCTTCCGGATATGCGCCATAGTGATGACGCACCACTGCGGCCAGCTTTGCTTTCACAGCCGAATCAACCAACGCAGGTGAACTATCTGGAAGAGCCCTAATCAGTGCATGCAACAACTGACCTTGCGGAGACTCCATTCTATCCACCCATCTCTCCAGTAGGGCTCTATCCACATAAGGAGGGAGTGAGCCCATAATACCAACATCATTCTGATCATGTATCAGCAGTCCCGTCGTCGTACCACGATCAAGCGTTAATACCTGAAAGAAATAGAGCGTATGATAAGCCATTTGTGCGGCCCGTTCAGTCGCTGTGGAGGTAACCTCTCCAGTTAGAGCATCCGTTAGAATAGCAAGGTAACTATCGATAGCTGTTTCGCCAAAAGCTGTAGCTAAAGCCGCATCGGCCGCAGCATCGGCTGAATGAAAATTTTCAAGATAGAAGTGGGCAACGCCACGATGCCTCGCTAAGGTAGGGATATAAAAATAGCGATCACCCTGCGCTTTTGCCTGCTCAAATTGAGCGGGGGCCACCTGTTGCAGCGCGGCCAGAAAGTCAGCCGTATGCGTTCTATTTTCATTCGATGGATTCAAGTCAGCCATCATACGCCAGTAGCCATGACCATCTTTCATTTCAGTCCAGCTAATATGAATATGCACTGAAGGAGCTAAGGGATTACAAGGATGGATAATGCTTGATATAGCATTCGCAGAGCCCAGTTTTTTCGCTGTTAAATCATCATAATGAACCTGCGAAACATTGACCGACCCTCTTCCAAACAGATCGCCATCTGCTGTTTCAAAACGCACACCTCCACCATGAACACCTTGGTCACGAAACCATTCCACGGCAGTAAGGCGCTGCTCACTGTGCAGGCTTTTAGCTAGATGCTCCAATCCCTGCACAAAACGCGTTTGCAGATTTGTAACCAGATTCAAAGCTTCACTGGCACGGGTAGATGTAGCAGGCATACGTTGCATAAGGGTCCCCTCTATCATGACAAGCCGAACTATGAATGAACGAGACAATGATTCAATCACTTCACTCTCCATCCTCGTTTCCACGCGCCTGTGGGAGAACGTATTCTAGCTCACCCTACATCACAAACTGCCAAAAACCTTCCTTCTCACCTTCCCTTTTAAGACAAAACAGCTTCAATTACAAACAGTTATGCTATACTTTCAGTTATACGTATTTTCTATTCAACAAACTGCTTCCTGATTACGTACAAAGCTCAGCTACCTTTCGGTCTATTAAAAAAGAAAGGCAATGTGCCCCTTTTAACTAAAAACAGAAACACAAGCGAGCCACAAATGACACGAATGGACACGAATAAGGCAATAATCATAGATTTTTAATTCGTGAAAATTCGTGGAATCAGTGGCTAAATGGCTTTGACTGTAATGCTTGGATTGGGGATTCGAATCCAGCAGGCCGTCTTTTGGCTGCGCTTCATGGGTAATCAGGAAAAGCTTTGACTGAGATTTAATCCCGCAAGAGATAAATTCTAATGCGCGGCTAAAGCCGCACCTCCAACGACAGATGGCTCCGTACTCAGAGATTGGGAGCCGCAGGCGGTGGGTCGCCTCTCAACAGATAACTGCAATAGAGCCTTATAATACAAGTAGAGAACTCTGGGAGACTTATGTAAATCTGTTTGTACTCTCTATTCTCTGCTATGACAATTTCAACGCTCTGTTTTTAACCTCTTTTAAAAATATCTTTCTTTTACCTAACCACCACAGGATCAATGGCTTTAAATTTCTTCATTTTGGCAAATACTTTATTCGGGTATTTCATACGGCCTAGTGAGCCATTATAAGCCCCCAAAGCTCTATCCAGCGTTTTATAACGGTCGATATAATGCCGCAGGATAGCGCAACCATAACGAATATTAGTTTCTATTTTCAGCAGGTTATCATCCGCCTTTCCCAGCTCTTTTTTCCAGAATGGCATCACCTGCATCAAACCGACGGCACCAACATTGCTCACGGCAAAGTGATCAAACTGAGATTCTACGGCAATCAAGCCCAAAATAAGTTCCGGCGAAAGGTTCTGTTTTTTACCATAAACATAGACCCAATGAGCAATCGTCGATGCTTCATGCTCATCACCCACCCATGGTTGAATGGTAGCGACAATATCGCTCACCCATACCGTTTGTTCAAAATCGGTTTCTACCGATACTTTCGCCGGCTCAAGGAGCTCGCGAAACTCCTGTTTCTCGTGTAGCTGAATATCCAGCACGCCTATATTTTGCTCTACGATTTGGCGTGCTGCACTTTGAGATAGGTGCTGCTGGTCTTCGCTATTACTGCCCATCCAAAAGGGCACCGAGCCAATAAAGCCAACCAGCAATACAACAGCAAGCAGCGACTTGGGTGAAAAAGCCGCTAGCCGCCCTGTTAATTTGCCAATATTCAGAGAGAAGCTCCGCTGTTTCCTGCCAACTCTGAGATGGTTGCACTCATCAGCTCCAGCAGTGGTAGCTCTCTACGTTCACTGCCCCGGCGGCCAAATTCAGCCTTACCCTCTTTCAGACCCCTATCGCCAATAACAATCTGCACAGGAATACCAATCAACTCCGCATCTTTAAACTTCACCCCCGGCCGTTCATTGCGTTCATCCCACAACACCTCAATACCCGCTGCTTGCAACTGCGTATAGAGATCCATTGACGCTATTCGCACCGCTTCCGATTTACCCATGGAAATCAGCACCACCTTAAACGGAGCTAGAATATCCGGCCATGCAATACCACCCTGATCATGGCACTGCTCAACTACCGCGGCCATCAAACGCGAAACACCAATACCATAACAACCCATGGTCGCAACTTCGCGCCTACCCTGCTGATTCTGAAACAACACCTCCATCGGCTCGGTATAACGTCTGCCCAGTGCAAACACTTGGCCTACTTCAATACCGCGTGAAAGCGCCATCTTGCCCCCACAAGAACAACGGTCGCCCGCACGTGTCTCTCGTAGGTCGGCAAAGTGCGCTTGGTTGATATCACGTTCCACATCGAGGCCAATCAAATGAACATCACGCTTATTCGATCCGGCCACCATTCCGCCAGTTTTAGCTAGCGAACTATCCAAATACACCGGCGCATTCAACCCCACAGGACCAATAAAACCGGTAATACCACCAATATTTTCGATCTCCTCATCGGTTGCCATGTCAATCGCATCAGCTTGAAGAAGATGCATCAATTTCACATCCTGTAGCTGATCATCACCGCGCACACAGGCAGCAATTACCTGGCCATCCATTTCACCGCCCGCCACCCGATAGACCAGCGTTTTAATTAATAGTCCTGGCTCCACACCAACAAAAGCGGCCACCTCTTCAGCTGTTGTCAGCTTAGGCGTCGCTAGCTCCCCAAGAGCAGCAGCACTGCCAGCCGCCATATCACGCGTAGCAATAGCCTTTTCAACATTGGCGGCATAATCACAACTATCGCAATGGGCTATTAAATCCTCACCGGAATCTGCCAACACATGAAACTCATGTGAATCACTGCCGCCAATCGAACCTGTATCGGCTTCCACCGCACGAAAGTGCAAACCAAGACGGGTGAAGATGCGTGTGTAGGCATCAAACATATTCTTATACTCCGCCATCAAACTCTCATCATCCACGTGAAAGGAGTAAGCATCTTTCATGACAAACTCACGCCCCCGCATCAAACCAAAACGAGGACGAATCTCATCACGAAACTTATTCTGAATCTGATACAGATTGATCGGTAACTGTTTATAAGAACGCAACTCGCGACTCATTAAATCACAAATCACCTCTTCATGCGTCGGCCCTAGGCATGATTCATGGCCGTGGCGATCTTTAAACCGCAACAGCTCCGGACCATATTTAGCCAAGCGTTCTGACTTCTGCCAAAGCTCGGTTGGCTGCACCATCGGCATCAGTAACTCCTGAGCTCCAGCCCGTTCCATCTCTTCACGAATCACCGCTTCAACTCGACGCAGCACGCGCAGTGCTAGCGGCAGATAGTCATAAACACCGGAAGTAACACGGCGTATATAACCGGCTCGCAGTAGCAGTTGATGCGAGATCACTTCGGCATCCGCCGGCACATCTCTCAAAGTAGGTACAAAACAGTTTGAATAACGCATCGCCGAAGCATAGCAACAGCCGCGCTAATTCCCAAGCAATCCTATGCTTGAGGTAAAAATCTGGTTATTTTTCTACCACCATCCAACATTAGAGCAGAACTTCAAACACCTCTAGTCAATATAGTAATTCAAGTATGAAAAGTATCTGTTCTCATCATTTCCACGAAGGCATGGGATACTCTTGGCATTAAGGGCCACGGAAAGAATAAAGTATCCAGGTTATGCGCAGGATAGTTGTTGGATTCAAGGCGCCAAATCAAGCGCATAAGCAAGCCCTGAATGGGCGCGATAGCCTACTGCCTTTAGTCGTAACTCTGTGGCAACGCAG
>JAUZRH010000244.1 GCA_030950555.1 Mariprofundus sp.
ATGACGGTCTATTGCCGTGAAATGACGGCAAGGGCAGGGAGTCTCTCACTCGTTATGGCCGTCAGGCTTAGGTCGGGAGACTATGAGAATTGAGGTCAAACAGCTTGTTGAATAAAAAATACTATAACCGAAAGCATCTAGTAATTTTATCATTGCAGATGTCCCGTCTTAATGGCCGCGGAAAGAATAAATCATCCACGTGCTGGTCTATAGCCAATGCTTTTAGCCCGTCATCCCCGAATGCTTTAATCGGGGATCCATCGTACACTTCACATTGGGGGCTCTGTCATCATGCCGTGATTGACACGGTATCCAGTGGGTTTGTAGACAACTGAACTCCCATCAAGTTGAGAATGATGGATACCTCATACTTAAAGAGCTATCAGATCCCCTTTTATTTTTCCTAAGTGCTTAACTTTTATAGAGTTTTTTCATTTTTTTGGTAATCATTTTTCGTTTTAGGGGACTGAGATAGTCGATAAAGAGTTTGCCATCGAGGTGATCAAATTCATGTTGCAGTGCTACGGCCTGAAAGCCACGAAACTCCTGTTCATGCACAACGCCTTGTTGATCAAACCAGCGTAAGCGAATAGCTGCCGGCCGACTTACATCACCATAAGTGTCAGGCACCGAGAGACAGCCCTCCTCCCACTCTTCCATTTCATTGGATGCCCAAGTGATTTCAGGGTTAATCCACACCTTTAACTCACGCTGTTCACCAGCTTTAGCACCATCATGGCGCACCTCTTTATCACGCCATACCGTATCGGTAATCGCCAGACGTAGTAAAGCTCCCACCTGCGGCGCAGCAAGCCCTACACCCGGTGCATCATACATGGTATCCGCCATATCAGTAATTAACTGCTCTACCTCAGCACTTAGTGGAAACAGGACAGGCTTGGCAACTTGCTGCAAAACTTCATCCGGATGAATGAGAATCTCTCGAACCGCCATCAACGACTCTCCTGCTCTGCCGCCAGTTCACGGGCGCGTTTAGCCGCTTCTTCCCGCTCCAGATTCTTGCCTATGCGCATCCGTTTGGTCGCATAAAATGCCGCCCACCAGAGGCCGGCACCTGCAACCAGCACAAACACAACTAGTACCCAATCCATCAACTCACCTCCACTGCAGTACTCATTCTACTTTTATCTACCATTTCTAGCCGGATAGCTTCTGCTTTGGCCACATCAGCACGCCTCTTGAGTTGACGGTTGATCAGGTTTACACCAGCCAAAATAAAGCCAAGCGCAATAAAAGCACCAGGGGGCAGGATAAACATCAATACATCAGGATATGACTCACCAAACAGCGAAAAGCCGAATAACTTGCCCTGCCCTAGTAGTTCACGCACCCCACCTAAGAGCAGCAGCGCCATGGTAAAGCCCAAGCCGACCGCTAGCGCATCCACCAGCGAATCAGAAACACTATTTTTACTAGCAAAAGCCTCAGCCCGACCCAAGATAGCACAGTTAACCACAATCAAGGGAATAAACAGACCCAAAATAAGATACATCTCATGCATCCAAGCATTCATCGCCATGCCAACCATCGTCACAAAGGCGGCAATAATGGTAATATATGCAGGAATTCGCACATTTTTTGGCACCACCCCTCTGACCAGCGATACCACCAGATTAGAGCCTAGCAGCACTAACAACGTCGCCGCCCCCATCCAGAAACCATTTTCAGCTGAAGTCGTCACACCCAGCAGTGGGCACATACCCAATAGTTGGGCAAAAATTGCATTATTATGCCAAAAACCATCGGCAAAAACCGCCTGCTTATTCACTTGCCACCTCCTGCAGCGCTAGGCGCTACTACTGCAGTTTTACTATTTATCTGATCAAGTATTTTTATCTGCTGACTCTGATAAAACACAAGAGCACCTTTAACCGCTTTCACTACTGCGCGAGGTGTAATGGTCGCTCCTGTAAACTGATCAAAATCACCACCATCTTTTTTTACTGCCCAATGCACGCCACTGAGACCGCGCTCATGAAAACTATCCAACCAGCTCTTATTATGCACAATACCATCACCGAGTCCCGGCGTCTCTTTATGCTCGGTCACACGAATAGCCTGCACATGACCATCAGGATGTATGCCCACCAGAATCCGAATCGAGCCGGAATATCCATCAGGCGCAATCACTTCCCATGCTAAGCCGGTCAATCGACCGTGCAGGCGAGCCGGATAGATTGCTCTTCCATCCACCTCAAGCAGATCATCTTGCACCTCATTATCATGCTCCGGCAATACCTGCAGTAAGGCGCTATGCAAGGCCTGGCGCTGTGCTTGCGCAATCGGCTCACGCGTGAGCATATCAGTTAAGCTCAGTAATATCGCAGAGATTGCCGCCACAATAAATAGGGCTAGGATCATCTGCATCTGTTCTCGATTAAGTTTCATCGCTTACGCCCTGACTCATGTCCATACACACGTGGACGACAATAGTGATCAATCAGTGGCACAGCACAGTTCATTAATAATACCGAGAACATGGCCCCCTCAGGATAGCCCCCAAAACTACGAATAGACCAAGTTAAAATGCCGCAGCCTATACCAAAAACAATCTGGCCTATGGGTGTTACAGGTGACGAGACTGGGTCGGTTGCCATAAAAAAAGCACATAATATCAGCCCACCGGCAAACAGATGGAACATCGGTGGGGCAAAATGATCGGGATGAATCGCACTAAAAATCGCCGCCATCACAGCTACCGTCGCCAAATACGAAAAGGGAATATGCCAGGTAATACTATGGCGAGCGAGTAAAAATATTCCCCCTAGCAGCAGTGCTAATACACTAGTTTCGCCAATACTGCCTGTTTCTTTACCTAAAAATGCATCCAGATAACTATATTGATAGTGATTCAATGCTTCCGCAACAGGAATGCCCAATGTCCACTCTGTTTTAACATGACCCAACGGTGAAGCCATCGAAATAGCATCTAAGCTCAGTTTCAATCCATCCACTCCTGTAAAAAACAGGGTCAGGCAGGTGGAGAAGTCATATAAATTCAACGGTGGCATATTGATCGACATGGGAGCAATCCATGTGGTCATCTGCAAAGGAAAAGAGATCAATAAGATCACGCGCGCAGAGAGTGCCGGGTTAAATATATTGTAACCCAAGCCTCCATAAACCTGTTTACCCAGCACAATGGCAAATACACTGCCCACCACAGCCATCCACCACGGTGTCAGAGCCGGCAGCGTTAAAGCCAGCAATAGGCCCGTTAGCGCAGCCGAGTTATCCAGCAGCGTCGATAGCGACTTCCCCATCAATTTCAGGCAGATCGCTTCGGTAAGTAAACACGACAGCATGCAGGTTAGGATTAATAGGAGTGCCAGCCAACCAAAGAGGTAAACACTAACTAGCGTTGCCGGCATCAGTGCCAGCACCACCGTCAGCATCATCATACGCACCGAATCACCGCCATGCGCATGGGGAGAAGAAAGCATCACCACCATTACTCTATGTTCCCCTTATTTAGCTTATCGTTATTCACAACATCCGTCGCCGTTGTTGGACCATTCTCTTTGACTACCTCTACCTTTGGTGCATGCGTTTTACGCACACTCTTACGCTTAGCAGCAAGCGCCTGCTTATCGCGTTCTTTACGTTGATCGCGATATTCAGAACGCTCTCTGGAAGCCTCGGCAAAAACCTTTTCCCTTCTTTGCTGCGCAATCTGGCCTTTACCGTAACGAAAATAGTGAACCAGCGGTATATTCGATGGGCACACATAAGAACACGCACCACACTCAATACAATCAAATAGGTTATACGCTTCAGCCTTTTCAAATTGATCCGAACGGCACTGATCCACCAATAAATTGGGTACTAAACTGGATGGACAAGCTTCACTACAATGACCACAACGGATACAGGCTTGCTCTTGTGTGTGCGCCCCCATAAAGCTGGCCTCGCGCATGGCCAGCATACCATTGGTCGACTTCACAACAGGCACATCCGGGTGCCGCAGTAGCTCACCCATCATTGGACCTCCGTGCAGAATCCGAACACCTGTAAAGTTTTCCAAACCGCGCAATCCAAACAGATAACGCATCGGCGTTCCAATACGTACGCGTAGATTACCCGGCTGTGCGATGGCATCGCCACTTATCGTAACCATTCGTTCTGTCAGTGCTTTTGCCTTTACCACAGCCTGATAAACAGCCCGAGTCGTCCCTACATTCAAACATAACACACCAATGTGTATAGGTAATTTTCCAGCTGATACTTCGCGACCCGTCAAGGAATAAATCAACTGCTTCTCACTGCCCTGCGGATAACGCGTCGGCAGCACGACCACTCGCACCTCAGCCATATCATCCCGTGCAGCAAGCGCCTCGCGCATCACTAAAGCGGCATCAGCCTTATTCTCTTCAATGGCAATGATGGCCGATGCTGTTTTAACCATGTGCATCATAATAGCCAACCCTGAGAGAATATCATCTGCATATTCAAGCATCAGGCGATGATCATTGGTCAACCAGGGTTCACACTCAATTCCATTCAGAATAACGGTCTCAATCGCAAAACGACTATCCTGCACCAGCTTGATAAAAGTAGGAAAAACCGCCCCACCCAAGCCTGCCAAGCCACACATACGCACACGCTCGCGCAGTAGAGCTGGATCTGTATTATGCCAATCGTTGATCGGCTCAAGGATCTGCTCTTCATTATCATCGCCATCCGCTTCAATCACAATGCTCGGAATCCCCATACCTGAAGGGTGAGGGATGGCAGCCTTCTCAATGCGCAAAATACGCCCGGAGGTTGGTGCATGTACCGGCACCGAGAGATAACCCTCTGATTTTGCAATTTTTTGACCGCGCAGCACCCGCTCACCCACCGCCACAATAGGCGAGCAGGGTGAACCAATATGCATTTTCATAGGCAACGTGTAGAGCGATGCCAACGGACAGGCTTCACTGTGCAATGAAGCGGACACTTTATGTTGCTGCGGATGGATGCCGCCGTCAAAACTGTGCGCCATCATGCCCAGTCGCTGAGCCAGATTCCTAAGCATGGCCGGCATGATTTTCTCTCCTTTCGTGTCCTAATTTAGAACGACGTGTCTTTGGCAGTGGCCAGGCCCAATGTTCAATCAGTTCTGGTTTCACCAGCATATCAATACAATCTACAGGGCATGGT
This sequence comes from Mariprofundus sp., assembly GCA_030950555.1. Lineage (GTDB taxonomy): Bacteria > Pseudomonadota > Zetaproteobacteria > Mariprofundales > Mariprofundaceae > Mariprofundus. The sequence continues at coordinate 5,164 of JAUZRH010000244.1, forward strand.
TCCACACATAGCTCACAGCCTGTACAGTGGGCAGCCAGCACCGTGTGGTACTGTTTAGGCGCACCAATAATGGCATCCACCGGACAGGCTTTAATACAAAGAGTGCAACCGATACATTCATCTTCTCGTACAAACGCCACCATCGGCGCTGTTGCTTCCTGCTCTAATGCTTTCGGTTCCACGCCCATTAAATCAGCAATAGCCAGCATAGTGCGCTCACCACCCGGCACACAATGATTCACTTCTGCGCCCTCGCTTGCCACAGCTGTGGCATAAGGTTTACAACCGGGATACCCACACTGACCACACTGTGTTTGGGGTAATAGCGCATCGACTTTATCGACCATCGGGTCGCCTTCAACATGAAACACCTTCTGAGCCACAGCCAGCACAACACCGGCAAGTAACGCAAAAGCACCCAAACTCAACAGAGCATAAAGTAATCCCATCATAACAGTTATATTTTAACCAGGCCGGAAAAGCCCATAAAGGCCAACGACATCATTCCAGCAGTAATCAACGTGAGCGGTGAACCTTTAAATAACGTTGGAACGGGCGAGACTTCAATACGTTCGCGCAAACCAGAAAACAGAATCAATACCAAGGCAAAACCAACGGCTGCACCAAAACCATACAGCGCAGAGGTTACAAATGTCTGCTCCTGCTGCACATTTAACAGAGCCACACCAAGCACGGCACAGTTGGTGGTGATCAATGGCAGAAAAATACCCAGTGCTTGATACAACACAGGGCTTGTTTTATGAATCATCATTTCAATAAATTGCACCAGAGCGGCAATAATAAGAATAAAGAAAATGGTCTGCAGATATAATAAATCAAGCGGCACAAGAATAAATTTCTGCACCAACCATGAACAGACAGAGGCCAGAGTCATCACAAACATCACGGCAAATGACATCCCTACAGCGGTCTCCACTTTACCGGATGTACCGAGAAACGGGCAAATCCCTAGGAATTTTGTCAAAACAAAATTATTTACAAGCACAGCAGATAGTAAAATAAGAGCTACTTCAGTCATGGCGCGGGAGTATAGGCAGAGACAGCTATCTCGTACACCTGTGAAAACCCACAGTTATGCAAGCGGCTATTATGACAATGACAGAATGCACCCGACATAGCATCATTGCCGCATGAACAAATCATCAGAAATAGCGCTACTAACATTCCCCTGCCACTTTCCCATTAAGGTTATGGGAAACAATAAACAGCACTTTCAAGAAGAGATCACAGCCATTGCGCGTGAACATATTCCCCTGCTTAATGACAATGATATAAAATGCACAGCAAGTCGAACAGGCAAATATCTATCCATTACTATCACCATCACCGCTGAAAGCCGCGCGCAACTCGATAGCCTCTATTTAGCCTTCAACGCTCACTCAGCCGTCCAAATGGTTCTCTGAAAACGATTAGACAGTACGTTAAGTATCGATACTTCAGTTTTTAAACGACATCCATAAAACAGAGCCACTTGTAAAACTCTGGGTGGATGAGTGACAATCCCACTTCGAGCGCAACTCAGGATGGAATGAAGGGCATGGTGGTTCCATACGCTGAACGCAGCCTAGAAATGCGCCGGAGTGAGGCAGTTAATCGCCGCTCATGGGTTTTGCAAGTGGCTCAACAGTCAAAGACTTTCCACCACAGAGTCACAAAGGGCACGAAGATAATCATCATCATAAATATACATGTTCAACTGAACTACGTATTCTATACCCTGTATTTCCTCTGCGCTGCAAGGTTTTAAAATGATGACAGCTCATATATAAAAACTGGAACAACGAGTATAAGATAATATTTGCCTTCGTGGGCCCTGTGGTGGAACGTCTTTGACTGACTACGAAGGCTTCGGGTGAATGGGTTCGGACATGGGCATTTCAATGGCCGCTGTATGAGTGGAGTGACGCATTGCTGTACAGTAGGTTAAGCAGAGTTTTTTTTGAGTTGGATTCCCGATTCAACCCTCGGGAATGACGTGCAGACGTTCTTTTTTCGTTACCCGTGAAGCAGGAAATCCATTGGTATCACTCGATGTTCCAGTTTTTATATGTTTATTTACAAGGATAGGAAGTCTCTGTTGTCATTACCGCGAAAGCATGGGGTAGGCTTTCGCGGTAATGACGAGAAAAGACATTTTCAAACTTGCATCATTCTATTGATCTATCTGTTATGATGATGCTCACCTTCACCACAGTCGCCTTTCCCTTTTCCGTATTTACCTCCTTTACGAAATGGCATTTTCAATGCCGCAGCTTTTTCGCGCTGCTTCGGCGTTAAAATAGCATATACATTTGCCCGTAGTTGACCGTGATGTTCCACTGCCTGCGTCACTAACGCACCCTCTTCTCCGGCTAAATCAGCAACTTGTTTTGTATAATTTTTAACGCCTGGATCAAGCTTCCTCATGGCTTGATGGTTAAGCCGCAGTGCCTGGTGAATAACCTTTCCTTGTACGCGGCTATCGCTATGTATCTGCTTGAATTGCTGACGCTGCTCATCACTCAGACCCAGTTGATCGGCCATACGCTGTATATGCCGCATACCGCCCACTTCAGCCTCAGGATTTGCATAGCTCACATGAGTAGTAAGCATCGTTATTAAAGCGACAAATGCACAGACAAACATCGCACGCCATGTTGTTTTTTCTCTATTTTGTTGACACATTATTGACTCCTTTTTTATTTGCCTTACGCCCTTACAGCGTAGGGCGAATAATAGAGCCTTACATGCAAAGATGTGCACGCACGGTGTAAAATATCAGCCACCTTATGTAAAGAATGTGTAAAATAGGCTGCAGACATCATTTTCTATGGCAAGATAGCGTGATGACCATTCTTTTAATTGACGATGACCGAGAACTATGTGAGTTAATGAGCCAGTTTTTAACCGGTGAAGGCTTTGAAGTAAGCAGTGAGCACGACGGTATCGCTGGCTTAGCCAAACTCAAGAGTGATAATTTTGAGTTGGCTGTGGTAGACATTATGATGCCTGGAAAAAACGGCATGGATCTACTGCGTGAACTACGCCAATTTTCATCGCTACCCATTATTATGCTAACGGCTCGTGGCGAGGAGATAGATCGCATCATCGGGCTCGAACTAGGGGCAGATGATTATTTAGCTAAACCGTGTAATCCTAGAGAACTAGCAGCGCGTATCAGGGCCGTATTGCGCAGGAGCGAACCGACCACAAAAAAAGGACAGGAACCACAAAACAGACGATTTGGCAATATTGTGTGGCAAGCGCAATCACGAACGATATCAGTTGATGGTCATATTATGAGTTTAACCGCTAGCGAATACAATATTCTAACTGTTTTGATGCAACATGAAGGTGAGGTTGTCAGTAAATATGAACTAAGTGAAATAGCTCTAGGTAAACGACATGGTCCATTTGATCGCACCTTGGATGTACATATTGGTCATCTGCGAAAAAAATTATCCTCGACAGATGGCAGTGAGGCACTTATCAAAACCGTGCGCAGCGTTGGCTGGCTATTTGTGCCGAGTTAAGGAGCAGAGATAAGTGTCTATTTTTTGGAAACTTTTTTTCACCCTGACGACCACCTTAGTACTCACGGCCAGCGCCTCTAGTTGGTTAAGTAGTCGCTGGTTACAACAAGATCAAGCCATTGAAGTGCGCCTGAACAGCCTGAAAAATATGGCCGTTACTGCCGTCAACCTGTATGAACTGGAGACCCCAGCCCATTACCACCACTGGCTAAGAGAGAGTATGCATAAGCAACATATTCGTGGCGCCCTTATCGACCAACAAGGGCGTTCTGTTTCACACCGTCCGCTTCCACTTGAGCTGCAACCGCTTGCCAAACAAGTCATTAAAAAAAGAAAACAGCTGAAAGTCATCCGCCCACCACTACTGGCCATTGCCCTACCTGTACAAGTGAACGCGCGGGTCTATTACTGGCTAGCAGCCAGCCGCCTATCCCCAGGAAAAATGCGCCAAGATCATAAGCAGATATGGCTCATGCAGCTGGCTATGATCCTACTAGCAATAGCCATTGTTAGCGGATTACTGTCGCGCATGATCACCCGCCCTATTCGCATATTACAACAGACAAGCAAACAACTAGGTCAGGGTGAACTGTCGATAAAAACACCCGAGAAACTATCCACGCGTAAAGATGAGCTGGGGGCGCTAGCTATTAGCTTTGACACCATGAGCCTCCAACTTGCGGCGCTCATTCATAGCCATAAACAGCTACTTCGAGATATTTCTCATGAACTTCGTTCCCCACTGGCTCGCTTACAGGTGGCCCTGGAGCTGGCCCGCAATGCAAGTGCCGGTAAAGCTGATTCGGAACTTGATCGTATCGGCAGAGAAGCAGAAAGGCTCAATGAATTGATCGGCGAAGTGTTGACCTTAGCTCGCTTTGAACAGGGAGGCGTAAAGAGCAACATGCAAGTACTGCAGCTCGATCAGCTGCTAACAGCCATCGTTACAGATGCGGCTTTTGAAGCTGAAGCCATAAAAAAAGAGATTCTCTATGATAAGCCTGAGCACTGTTCAGTACGCGGTGATTACAGCTGGTTAAATCGCGCTCTGGATAATGTCATTCGCAATAGTATCCATCATAGTAGTGTTGGAAGTTGTGTGGAGGTTCACTTAATAGTATATAAGGGTAGAGCCGTCATCACCATTCGTGACCATGGTGATGGTGTTGAAGAGACGCAGCTAATACGCCTATTCGATCCATTTTTCAGGGCAAGTAGCGCGCGTGAACATGATGGTTCAGGGTACGGTTTAGGGCTAGCTATTGCCAAACGAGCAGTCGAGATGCATGCCGGAGATATTACAGCCTGCAATCATCGCAGCGGTGGGCTAGAGGTAACGATAACATTGCCGCTTATTTCAACGCGTAGCTGATTCATTTAATCAAAAGGTAATCCGGCAGATTTGAATACATAAGACCAAAAACAGGACTCTCGAATAAAATAGTGAGAGTGTTGATGATAACGAACAACCAAACCTTTCGCATGGGGGCGCACTAAAAAATTAAAGTTTCCCTGAAAACGAGCTGCAATTTTTTCCGCTCTATTCGTATTCACCATACACCTCCTAAATCACACGCCAAGACCACATGCCTTGCACCACTTATAACTATCGCATATCCCATGCCATACTTAATTTAATTTTACACGCCTTAACCTAGGAAACGAAAACCCAACGCAATCCAGCTTTCCCTCACCACGGCCTCCATTCTCGGGCAGACGTCTGTCGCTCGTCAGTCCCGTGAAGTCGGAAATCCATTCTCGTTCCCATGCTCCTGCGTGGGAACGCATAAGCATTTGTTTGAGGTAGATTCCCGACTTAACCCTCGGGAAGCTTGAGCGGCGTTCCCGCTACGCGATAGGCTTAGCCAAACAACCAAAACCGAGTCTGATTGATTCGGGCAAACTATTCCCCTACACATAGGCAATCTCTGCCACCTATACAGCACTGATGGTGGCGTACTCACACAATGCAATGACCACGCTGTACAGCATGTTATAGTTTGCGACCAAAGTGGAGGGCTCAAGTGGCTAAAAAGTTTTATGTCGTATGGCAAGGTAGAGAGACTGGTATTTTCACCAATTGGAGTACATGTAAAAAGCAGATCGATAAATTTGCTGGCGCCCGCTACAAATCATTTCCAACCCAAGCCGAGGCAGAAGCTGCTTTTTCTGGACATGGCAAGCAGGGTGTCACTAGTAGCCTTTCATCAACCACAACTAGCAAAAAAAGAAGCAGTAAGCAAACCGTTAAAACATACAACAATTCTGAGATTGCAGCGATGAAAATCGACACAAAGATATTTACCGATGGTGGTTGTGAACCAAATCCAGGTAAAGCAGGATCAGGGCTTGCCCTCTATCGCAATGATCTCGTTGATGAGCTTTGGTATGGGTTATATGAGCCGCATGGCACCAACAATACAGCTGAGCTTCATGCACTGCACCAAGCATTCATTATGGCAGAAGGTGAACTGGCACAAAACCACTCCGTGGCAATTTTTTGTGACTCCAAATATGCCATTCAATGTATTACCCAATGGGCGATTAACTGGCAGAAAAAGGGCTGGGTCAAGAGTGGCGGCGAGATCAAGAACCTAGAGCTTATTAAAGAGATGTTTGCCCTTCATCAGCTATTAAAAGATAAGATTCAAGTATTACATGTAAATGGCCATGTCGGTGTTGAAGGGAACGAATTAGCTGATCGTATGTCGATCCTCGCCATAGAAGCACGCGTTTCAACGTTCAGCCGTTACAATGGCGAGATGGATACCAAAGCCCTTCTAGCACTCCGGGCTGGATAAGGGGCTACCCCTAGGCTGTCGAAATACCGAGGTATTTCTTACAATTCAGCTCCTGCTTTTTGGCTTTTTATAGCAATGCAAGTATGAATTGTCCGTCATCCCCTACCTGATCGGGAATCCACCATTGCAGAGTGTGATTGATAACCATGGATTCCCTCCCCACGCCTTCGTGGGAAGCCAGAGCCGCGCTCCCGCTACGCGATAGGGTTCATTAGACTGCTTAAATCAATCAGAAACTCGCCCGTCATTCCCGAAGGTTAAATCGGGAATCCATATCAAAACAGGCGCTCTGTTTAGCTAAGGGCCGCGGAAAAAATAAAGTATCCAGGTTATGCGCAGGATAGAAGTTTGGATTCAAGGCGCCAAATCAAGCGCATAGCAGGGCTATGTAACTGATTTGGCAACGCAGAATGCGGACTTATAGACCAGCAGAATTGGATG
>JAUZRH010000245.1 GCA_030950555.1 Mariprofundus sp.
TAAAAAACAAAACATGTCCATACAGTCCTTTGAAAATAGACAACTTCTATATATCCATAGTCAGGAAGATTTTCAGTACACATTGCAACAATGGTAGACCGCAAGCCCTTTTAACAGCTTTCAACGACTTGCTTGTTCTGCTGGGGGTGCGGCTTTAGCTGCGCTGCAATATCAACACTAGCGGGACTAAAGTCCCACCCCCTTTACGGGGTGCTTTAATTTGTGCCTTTGTGGGGAGCTCTCTTTTTTTAAAAGCTTTAAAAAGAGAGAGCTGCGAGATGATTTCGTAGATTTGTTTGTACTCTGTGTAGGGTTCTGTTTCATAAGACACCTATCGCACGTCGGGGTTTCCGACGCTTGCTTCTGTGGTGAATAGATTTTGACTGCTGCTGTAAGCGTAGGGAGAGGATAAGCATGCGAAAGAAGCTTCCGATTGGTATTCAAACCTTCAGTAATTTGATTCGGGAAGGATACTGCTACGTCGATAAAACCAAACTTATCTATCAGATGGTGGTTGGCGGTAAGTATTATTTTCTCGCTCGGCCCAGACGTTTCGGAAAATCATTGCTGGTCAGTACTCTGAAATCCTTATTTAAGGGTGAACAGGAGCTTTTCAAGGGGCTGGCGATTGAGCGTGAGTGGGATTGGTCGCGTTCGCATCCTGTGATTCATTTTAGCTTTGGTGGTGGCGTCATTGATAGTGTTAAGATGCTGGAGAAGACATTGGCAGGGCAGTTGCGAGAACATGCGCTTCATTATGGCGTAAAGCTGCGAACGAGTGATCCGGCAAGTCTGCAGTTTCGGGAGCTTATCTGTCTGTTGCGAGAGAAGTGTGATGAATCAGTAGTGGTATTGATTGATGAATATGACAAGCCGATTCTGGATAATCTGGTGGCTGGCCGGGATGCGATGGCAGTGACGATTCGTGAAGGACTGAAGGGATTTTATGCAGTAGTTAAAGAGAGTGATGAACATCTGCGCTTTGCGCTTCTTACCGGCGTGAGTAACTTTTCCAAAGTTTCCTTGTTCAGTGGATTGAATAACCTCGAAGATATTACACTATCCTCACCGTTTTCTACTATTTGTGGTTACACGAAGTCCGAATTATCGGATGTGTTTATTGATTGGTTGAAGGGTGTCGATATGGCGGCACTGCAAAGCTGGTATAATGGTTATAACTTTGATGGTGCGTCTGTTTATAATCCATTTGATGTACTCTTATACTTGAAAAACCGTGAATTTCGTAACTATTGGTTTGAAACAGGAAGTCCCTCTTTTTTAATGCGTATGTTACTACAGCAAAAAGTTTCAGCGCCTGATCTGACCCAGTACCATACGGATGATACACTTCTGAGTACTTTCGACGTTGACAACATCCCGTTGGAAACGCTGATGTTCCAAACAGGCTACCTGACGATTAAGGTGAAAGAGTATATCGGGGGATCGTGCTTTTATCAGCTGGGATGGCCGAATAGGGAAGTGAAGCAGAGTTTTCACGCCAGCATGCTGGATCAGCTGACCCATGCCGATTCGGCCAGTCGACACAGTAGTATGGCTCTCTATCGTTGTCTTGAATCGGGAAATGTCGATGATATGCGTGATATATTTCACGCCTTTTTTGCCTCTATTCCCCATGATTGGTATCGAAAGAATCAGATGGCCAACTATGAGGGCTATTACTGTTCGATTGTCTATTGCTACTTTGTGGCTTTGGGCTTGGAGGTCATTGCTGAGGATGTCACGGATAAGGGTCGTATTGATATGACGGTGAAACTGGGTGATCGTATCTTTATCCTTGAATTTAAAGTCATTGAAATGGCCGGCCAAGGTAGCGCGCTTAAACAGATTGAAGAAAAAGGGTATGCTGAAAAGTACCGAGGCCAAGGTGATGTCTGGCTGATTGGTGTAGAGTTTTCAAGCAAGGATCGCAATATCGTAGGTTTCGCAACAAGCTACGCGATAGGGTCAGATCGATAGAGCGTTTATTTGATATGGATTCCCGATTCAACCCTCGGGAAGCTTGAGCGGCGTTCCCGCTACGCGATAGGCTTGGTTAAACAAACAGTTTTTTTGCTCGTCATTGCCGTTGTCCCGTCTTAAAAGGGGAGCCGAACAATCTACCGGTTTATGGTGTTAGATAACTGGCTGTGAGCGATGTGTTATAGTGCTCACAGTGGGTTGAGCCATTGGCTCAAGCGTATCAGTGGTAGGCCGACTAGAGCGGTAGGGTCATCACCCGCCATCTTTTCACATAGCGTGATGCCCAAGCCTTCTGATTTGAAGCTGCCGGCACAATCGAGTGGTTTGTCTCGTTCAATATAGCGTTTGATTTCACTGTTAGTGAGGCTCCGAAAATAGACATGGTAGGGAATGATTTCAAACTGACAGCTATTGGCGGAGATGAGGCAAAGGCCTGTCAGAAACGTGGCCTTTTTTCCGGAGAGTAGGGCGAGCTGCTTTTCGGCATTGGCAATATTGCCCGGTTTTTCCAAGATCTGATGGTCGCAGATAGCCACTTGGTCGGAAGCAATAATGGTTCCATCCGGGTGTTGTTTTAAGACCGTGGCAGCTTTTCCCATGGTATTATACTCAACCAGTTGCGCAATGTGCATGGTGCTTGAGTGGGCTTCGTTAAACTGTGAGTCGATCTGTTCGAAGGCTAAACCCAGTCTTTCCAGCAGAACGCGTCTATAGGGAGAGCTAGAGGCTAAAATGAGACGCATTTAAAATGATTGGGAAGGTGAATAAGGCGATAGATGCAAGTGTATCTCGACTCCAAGCTGGCCAGAGATGCCAGTGGGGTTTGTTTTGCCAGAGTGGACGGGCAGAGCGCAGGCTATGTAGGGCAAACATGGTAGCTAATATCCAATCAGAACCAGGTAATCGCAAGCTGATGGTGATACTTAGTGTGGCGAATAAAATCCAGCCTGAGCCAAAGAGTGCGTAGGTAAAGCCGGGTTTGTAAGCAATAATTGTGTCGGCTGTGACAGCAGAAATAAGCAGGGCGCTGCCAATAATTAACCAAGAGAGGTGGATATTTTGGCCCGGGTTTAAACCATTGTAAGTGAAGCCCTGTAACGATGGCCAGAGTAGCAGTGGTATAAGCAGGGCCATGCTAATCGCACCGTACAGTTGCGCAGCAGGAATGGCCTTGGTGCTAGTATGAGGCATCGTCAGTTATATCTGAAATATATGACTGTTCGGGTAGGGCGACGCTTTCACCTGCAATGCGGTAGTCTTCGGATGCCCAGCGCCCAAGATCAATAATACGGCAGCGTGATGAACAAAAAGGAAAATCTTCGGCATCTCTCTTTAGCTTTTTACGGCAGTTCGGGCAACTAAATAATAGGGCATTTTGCTTCTGCGTGCTCATATACCGACGGGTACGAGCATCATGCTGTAAGGCTGTTCACCATCGTAGTCGCTCGGTGGTAAGCCCGGTGTCCACAGTTGGAAACGAATGCGAATAGCCAGCCTGTTACCCGAAATGTCGGGCATGATGCCTTTGGCAACGGTTTCAGCGGGCATCGAGATAATCAATAGTTCAAAATGTTTACCGCGTTCTGGCGTAATATGACCGGTACCGTGAGTGGCAACGCATTTTTTCCAGGCTACAAAATCACCGAGCATATGGTCGAGATATTCAACGGCCTCATTGAGAGGGGTTAGAGCCGTATGGAGTGGTGATGTGCGGTCGGCGGACGCTGTCCAGAGGGTATTGATACTTTGTTGAATACATAATTTATGACCTAGCCAATCATGTTTTTTCTGTGCGTTGAGATAGGCGTTGATCAGCGCGTCATCGGCTAAAAAGCTACATGCATCCGGCAATCCTGGTTGTAGATTTTTGACGTGCATTTTTATTTTATCGCAAGCGGCAAGGATGCTCTCCTGATAATCAGGGGCCTCGGCGGCTAAGCCACCTAAATATGCTTGGACATCAGCAAATAGTGCAATAATTTCCGGAATGACATTTTTTCGACCTTGATCGCCAAGTAGCGAGTCATGCAGATCACAGGCGGCATGCAACCAATTTGTACCAAGTTCTTCAAGACGCGCCTTTTCAATGCAAGCCAAGGCATCACGTATTTCGATAAATGCGCGCATGCGTGGACTTAGGGCGAATGAAAATTGAACCATTTCTGTCATGCTGTTCCTCTTAACTGCGGCAGCGTGCTGGTTGAGCTTGTTTGCCAGTGCTGGGATGCTTGTTGCTGCCAATCCTGCCAGCGATTAGATGTAACAACTACGATTGTTTTTGATTCATGCGCCCAAGCTGTGATATCATTGATCAATTGCGCACCATCTTCAACAGCTAATGCATCGGTAGGGTTGTCCAAAAGAGCGACCATAGGGGCTGCAAGATCCATTGACGCAAGGTTTAAGCGAAGACTCTGCAATCGATTTAATGTGGCTGTTTCTGTTTCCATTTCAAGCTCGGGAATCCGCCAGCGCGCAAGTGTATGGGTGATAAGTTCTTTTTCTACTTGCTGAGGAAGGCCAAATGTAAGCTCTTCAGCAATAGTTTGTCCTAGCCATATAGTTGGCCACCCTTCAAACAACATGCGCAGTGGCTGCTTCGTTACCGCTTGTTGGTTGACCAGAATATGCATCTGTTCAGGGAGAGGTTCTAGACCGGCTATTCTATTTAGCCATAGTGTTTTGCCGCTGCCATTTTTCCCGGATAGGAGAATGACTTCACCACTGTTGGCGTGTAAGTGGTGCGGCTTCCATGTGAGCTCTAATTGATGCACTATTTTGACCTTACTCATTATTTGCTATTTTGCAGGCGTTGGAGCGGATAAAGGGAATCGAACCCTTGGCACAAGCTTGGGAAGCTTGGGTATTGCCACTATACGATATCCGCAGGCGGTTGCGCGTTGTGAAATGACCTAATGTTGACCTATAATCGACTTTACATACTGTGGCACTTTGTAAAAAGAAAAATTAATGCCGAAAGAAACAGATGCGATTATTTGAACATAGATATAGTTGCTCGGTCTATTTCGGTAACAGTAAATGCTTGTTTTCTATCTTTCCGACATCATGCTCAAGGTGAAGATGTTTTTTGTTCATATCAAACCATGTGCGCAACTGTAAATGGAATTTACATTGTTCGCAAGTAAGGGCCACGGAAAGAATAAAGTATCCAGATTATGCGCAGGATAGTTGTTGGATTCAAGGCGCCAAATCAAGCGCATAAGCAAGCCCTGAATGGGCGCGATAGCCTACTGTCTTTAGTAGTAACTCTGTGGCAACGCAGAATGCGGACTTATAGACC